>CAVGKO010000135.1:0-4931 GCA_963629885.1 Anaerobutyricum sp. | reverse complement strand
TGGTTTATACTCCATCTATTCGGAAGAAATGCTGCTTAATTGTGGATTGGCTGGTTTTGGCTCAAGCATTGAAGATGCGAAGGCTGACTTCTTTGTTAAGTATTGAGGAAGCAAAGGAAATGATTATAGAGGAAGGTAAGAAGCTTCCTGATGGAGCGGATAACATTGATGTGGTGTTTAAATGCGACTTTTAGTCCATCTTCGAAATGATTCGCAAATATGCGAACATATAAAATTAAAATGCCACCTTTGCGTCAGATGTGCAAGGCGAAGTGGTGACTACCACATATTATCTAACTGCATTTAGGCGTGATTCCATCTTTGGGTTCGCGCTTTTTTTGTGCCTGGCGGGCGAGGGTGGTGTTTGCGGGGAGGGGGAATCGTAGGGGGTAATGTTGAAACGAGGAGGGAGGGGTGATAGCTCCTTCGGGGGTTTTTGTGTAGCTTTGCGCCCTCGTAGGAGAAGACAGAGATGGATAGAGAGAACAACTTCAGCAGACTATTGGCCCTTCTATTGATTGCGCTCGGCATCAGTTTCGGGATGTATTATCTGCCGGAAGAGGTGTTTGGATGGGAGATAAAGAAGGTGGACCTGCTCTCGGATTTGAGGGAGGAGGCGCCTAAGGTGTCGCTCGACTCACTGCGCAACCAGCTGAAGGAGCCGGACACCCTGGAGGTGGATTCGGCGGCACTGCGCGACTCCATTATCCGCTTGGCGGAAATCGACTCGGCGGCATTGGCCTTGCGCGACTCATTATATAATGTGATGCATTCTGTTCGGGGAGCCGACTCGCTTGGCGAGCATATCGAGGACTATTCACCCGGGCACGTGGGGCTGAAACGTTTCTTCGCTGCGTTGAACAACGTAAACAATATGAACCGCCCCGTGCGCATTGCCTTCATGGGCGATTCGTTTATTGAAGGAGATATAGTGGTGGCAGACCTCCGTTCCGCCCTGCAAAAGATGTTTGGCGGAAGGGGAGTGGGGTTTGTGCCCATCATGTCTGTTGCCGCGCAATATCGTCCCACCATAGAGCAACACTCCGAGGGGTGGCTCACATGGTCGATACTCACCGACCGTGAAGAGCAGGGCTACACCCTCTCAGGTATGGTGTTTGAGCCGGAGAAAGACAAGGCGGCAACACTCTCCATCAAGACCACCGACCGCTACCCTGAACTTAAGGAAGCCTCCTCGCTGAAGTTTATATACGAAAGGAGCACAGCCACGAGCATGGACTTGTGTTGCAACGGCGAGGCCGACACACTCCACGCACAGCTGCCTCCATCCGAAGGCGTCACCCAATACGAACTTAAGGGGAGGTTCACCGAGGCCTCGTTCTCGTTCACTGCCTCGGAGGGCTTGAAGGCCTTGGGCGTTGCCATGGAGGACGAGACGGGCGTGGTGGTGGACAACTACTCCCTGCGCGGCAACTCGGGCCTCGTGCTGAATCACCTGGACAGTGTGAGTTGCCGTCAGCTAAGCGAGATAAGACCTTACGACTTGATTGTCCTTCAGTATGGATTGAATGTGGCGAACGACAGTATCCTTCAATACGGATGGTACACCAAGCAGATGGTGGATGTTGTGCATCACCTGAGGGGGTGCTTCCCGGATAGTGACGTGTTGCTTCTTGGCGTGTCGGACCGCAGCACGCAGGAGAACGGGGAGTTTGAAACGATGCCTGCCGTCTTGGCGTTGCTGCATGCCCAGCGGCAGATTGCCCGCAAGGAAGGTATCCCGTTCTGGAACACCTTTGGCGCGATGGGTGGCGAGAACAGCATGGTGCGTTTCGTGGAAAACAACTGGGCAAGCAAAGACTATACACACCTTAGTTTCCGCGGCGGAAGGGAGATAGCCACGGCATTGTTTGAGGCATTGTTGAGGGAAAAGGAATTCTATGATGAAGCAGATAAAACTATTCAGTAGCATACTCGTCCTCTTGGTGTTGCTCTGCGGCAATAGTGGAGGACGTGGGTCTTCGCGCCCTTCGCCTGAGACCGTGGCAGGGAAGGACACCATAGCCCTGCCTCCTTCGTCGTATAAGATTGGCGTGGCAAAGGATTCCCTTCTTTTGGCAGAAAAAGACAGCAGCGGGGAAGCCCCCATGTATCGTTTCTTTGCTGCCCTCGATTCCCTGCGTGGGGGCAAAGACACTGTCCTTACCATTGTGCATCTTGGCGACTCGCATATCCAGGCGGGCAACTATAGCGGACGTCTCATGCGGCTCCTTCAGCAGCAGTTCGGCAATGCCGGGCGGGGGTGGATTGCCCCCTTCAAGCTGAGCCGCACGAATGAGCCTGACGACTACTTCATCTCCTCCGTCATCCGCGAGTGGACAGCAGGGCGCTGCATACAGCCGGTGAGGAAATGCCCCATTGGTCCGGGAGGGATAGGCATACAGTCCGTCTCGCCCTCCATCAACTTCGATATCATCATGGCGCCCAACAACGGGGCGGGCTATTCGTTCAACCAGGTGGTTATCTATCGTGGCGAGAAGTCGATGCCCATGCTGCCTGCCGGGGGGATGAAAGACTCGGTGGAGACAGCCCTCAGCCCCGAGCCCTCTGTAGCGGGGGTTATTGCCGACACGTTTCGCATCTCCTGCATGGTTGATACCCTCCAGCTGCAGAGCACCCGCCGCAAGCCGGGGACCGACACATTGCTTCCCGCCTCCTCGTTCAGGAATCTCTACTATGGTTTCAACCTTACGAACTCCAAGCCGGGAGTGCTTTGTCATTCCGTGGGGGTGAACGGCGCCATGTATTCGAGCTATACCGACGAGGGGTATGTTGAGAAGCTTGCCTTGCTCAATCCCTCGCTGTTGATTGTATCACTGGGAACAAACGAGACCTTTGGCAGGCGTTTCAACTCTGCGGCGTTTGCCTCACAGATAACCACCTTCCTCTCGTTGGTGAAAAAGCATATGCCCGACGCGGCAATCCTTCTCACCACGCCGCCGGAGTGCTACAAGAAGGTGTACGTAAAAAAGAAACGCACCTATGTGCGCAACGAGAACACCGAGAGGGCAGCAAAGACCATTGTGGACGTGGCACGACGGGAAGGCGTGGCTTGCTGGGATTTGTTCTCCGCCACAGGGGGCAAGTCCTCGTGCACCAAATGGCATAAGGCCGGGCTTATGGGGCGCGACCGCGTTCATTTCACCAAGGAAGGCTACATGGAGCAGGGCACCTTGCTCTATCGCGCCATGATGCAGACCTATAACCGTTATACAGCAGAAAAGGATGTTCAGTAATATAGATTTGTCCAAGCTCACGGACGTGCTCACCTATCACAGCAACGCGCCGATGCTCTTCAGCAGCGGTCTGTTCTTCTTTCTCTTCATCGGGTTCCTTATAGGATACATGTCGCTGAGAAGGCATCTGCTTTGGCGCCTTGTCTACGTGACGCTCTTCTCGCTCTATTTCTATTACAAGAGCAGCGGATGGTGGTTCTTCCTCCTATTGTTTACTGCCACGTCGGACTTCCTAATCGCAAGGTGGATGCATCGCACCTCTGAGGGGTGGAAGCGTAAGCTATGGGTTGTTCTGAGTCTGTGTATCAACCTCGGATTGTTGGGCTATTTCAAGTATTTCAACTTCCTGATGGAGACAGCCACGTGGCTCATACGCGAGATGGGCTATCAGATTGGCAACACCACGATGCAGAGTGCTGTATACATGCATAAGGACATCTTCCTGCCCGTGGGCATCTCGTTCTTCACGTTTCAGACCATAAGTTATATCATAGATGTGTATCGCAATAAAATCACGCCCCTTGCGCGGTGGATTGACTACGTGTTCTACGTCTCCTTCTTCCCACAGCTTGTGGCGGGACCTATTGTGCGAGCCCGCGACTTCATCCCCCAAATCTATAAAGACCCGAAGGTCACCCGCGCGGAGTTTGGCGAGGGATTGTTTTTGGTCTTGTGCGGACTGTTCAAGAAGGCGGTGATATCCGACTATATAAGCATGAACTTTGTGGATAGGGTGTTCGACGCGCCGTTGCTCTACACCGGGGTGGAGAACCTCCTTGGCGTGTATGGCTATACCCTGCAAATCTATTGCGACTTCTCGGGCTATTCCGACATGGCTATCGGCATTGCCCTCCTGCTCGGGTTCCGCTTCAACGTAAACTTCGATTCGCCCTACCGGTCTGCCACCATCACGGAGTTTTGGCGGCGGTGGCACATATCTCTCTCTTCTTGGCTGAAGGACTATCTGTATATCTCCCTCGGCGGTAACCGCAAGGGCAAGATACGCACCTACGTGAACCTCATGATAACGATGCTGCTCGGCGGCCTTTGGCATGGTGCCTCCATGAACTTCATCCTCTGGGGCGGGCTCCACGGACTGGCGCTGGCTGTCCACAAATTCGTCTTGGGGCGTTTCCACAGCTTCAAGAAGGTGGGAGAGGAGATGAAGCCCTGGCGCAGGGTGTTGGGCATCATCCTCACGTTCCACCTTGTGAGCTTCGGGTGGATATTCTTCCGCGCCGACTCCCTTCAGACGGTAAAGGAGATGCTCTCGCAGATATGCCTCAACTTCCATCCGGAGGTGTTCACGCAGTTCGTCACGGGCTATAAGGGTGTCTTCTCGCTTATGCTTCTTGGCTACGTGCTCCATTTCCTCCCCAAGTCCGCCGGGAATGCCCTCCAAGGCCTCGTCACACGCTCCCCGCTGCCGGTGCAAGCCCTTCTCGTGGCAGTGATGATTTTCGTAGTAGCCCAGTTCAAAAGCATCGGCGTGCAACCCTTCATCTATTTCCGGTTCTGACAATAAGAGTGCCGAGGGGGCAAGATTGCAGGAAATCTTCCTTTTGGCGCGAGCCGCTGAAAGAAAAGTACAGTGTTTCCTGCTTCCGCGCGAGCCGCTGAAAGAAAAGTACAGTGTTTCCTGCTTCCGCGCGAGCCGCTGAAGGAAAAGTACAGTGT
>CAVGKO010000134.1:0-4956 GCA_963629885.1 Anaerobutyricum sp. | reverse complement strand
GGCCTGCAGATTGCCGACCCCGGGGTGGTGACAAAGAGTTACCCCGCCTTTTGGATGGACCTGCGTGGGGCAGGGTTTGATATAACGGAAAGGGTTGGCTGAGATATGTGGTATATTGTCATCGGAATTGTGGTGTTGGGCATCGTTTCCGCGATAGCCGGCTATTTCAGAAACAAACGCCTGCAACGGATGCTGGAGAGGGGCGAAATCACTGAGATTCCCCAGGCACAAGAGATTCCCGAGGAATGTTGCGGACAGCATGAGACCTGCGAACGCGACAGTCTGCTCGCTGCCGTGAGCAAGAAAATAGAATACTACGACGACGAAGAGCTTGACCGATTCCGCGGCATGGAGAGCAATGCCTACGAAGAGGATGCCGTGGATGAGTTTCGCGAGGTGCTCTACACCCTTCAGAGCGAAGAAGTGGCGGGATGGCTCCGCAGCCTCCAGCTAAGGGGGGTAAACCTGCCCGATGCCATAAAGGATGAGGCATTCTTGATTGTCGGCGAACGGCGAATACATTAAACGTATGGATTTACTTCAATATACATTCTTTCAACATGCGCTGATTGGCAGCTTGCTTACCGCAATCACCTGCGGCATTGTGGGCACTTATATCACTGCCCGTAGGTTGGTGTTCATCAGCGGAGGCATCACGCACGCTTCTTTCGGAGGCTTGGGGTTGGGCTTCTATCTTGGGATGAACCCCATTCTGATGGCGATGGTGTTTTCGGTGCTCTCTGCCTTTGGCGTTGAATGGGTGAGTAGGACGCAGGATGTGCGCGAAGACTCGGCAATTGCCGGTGTATGGTCGCTCGGGATGGCGCTCGGTGTCATCTTCATCTTCCTAACTCCGGGCTATTCGCCCAATCTCTCTGCCTATCTGTTTGGCAACATCCTGACAATCTCGATGACCGATATAATAAGCGAGGCAGCGTTGGCAGTGGTGCTCATCGGGGTCTTCTCACTCTTCTTTCGCGAGATAGTGTATGTGGCTTTCGACCGCGACTTTGCCAAGACGCAACGTATACCCGTCAGGGGGATTGAGTATATGATGATGTTTTTCATTGCGCTGGCCATCGTGCTCTCCATCCGCCTTGTGGGCATTATGCTGCTGATGAGCTTGCTCACCTTGCCGCAGATGACAATCAATCTCTTTACCTCCAACTTCAAGAGTATTATATATGGTAGTATATGTCTCGGTTTCTTTGCCTGCGTGACGGGGCTTGTGCTTTCGTATCTCTTGAACGTACCCTCCGGTGCTCTTATAATATTGGTATTGGTAACGGTGTTTTTGTTGCTCAAGGCGGCATTATTCCTGAGGGGAAAGCAATAAAACTTAGCCTTTCAAGTTTATAATATGATTAAAGACACACATAAGAGGTGAAGAAGGGTTTCCATTATATAGTCGCATTGTTCGCAGCGCTCCTGCTTTTCTCGTGTAGCACGAAGAAAAACACCAGGGCAAGCCGCTTCTACCATTCCTTTACCTCCCGCTACAATATCTATTTCAACGGAAAGACTTCTTTCGACGAAGCCTTGAGCGCGATGCAGAACGGATATAAGGAGAACTACTCCGATATGATATATATGTATCCCATCAGTGCGTCGCCAAAAGACAAGAAAGAGACCGGCGGAGCCTTCGACCGCGCCATTGAGAAGGGCAACAAAGCCATCAAGCTCCACTCCATCAAAGCCAAGCCCGCCAAGAAGCCGGGATGGCGCAACAACCCCAAGCAACGGGCCTTTCAGGAGCAGGAAGAATATAACCCTTTCTTGAAGAAATGCTGGATGTTGATTGGGCAGGGGCAGTTCTATAATGCCGACTTCCTGCAGGCATCCGCCACCTTCTCGTATATTGCCCGCCACTATTCGCAAGACGAAGAGATGGTGGCTGAGGCGCGTTTGTGGCAGGCTCGCTGTTATGCCGAGATGGGATGGTTCTACGACACGGAGGATATCCTGAACAAACTAAACACCAACGGCATCCCCAAGAAGAACCTCAACCAATATGCCGCTGTTTATGCCGACTATCTGGTGAAGAACAAACAATACGACGATGCCGTGCCATACTTCAAGACTGCCATCAAGGCGGAGAAAAACAAACGTCAGCGTGCCCGCATGAAGTATCTCTTGGGACAGATATACGCAGCGCAGGGGCAGGACGGAATGGCGTATAAGACCTTTGGCGAGGTGGTGAGGGCCAACCCTCCCTACGAACTGGAGTTTGCCGCCCGCATCCGTCAGACGGAAGTGTTTACGGGAGGAAACTATCAGAAGGTGGTCAAGATGCTTCAGGGGATGGCAAAGAGCAGCAAGAACAAAGACCTATTGGACCAAGTCTACTATGCCTTGGGTAATGTATACCTAAGTCGTGAAGACACTGTGAACGCCATCAAGAACTATTCCTTGGGCATCGAGAAGAGCACGCAGAACGGATTGGAGAAGGCCATCTGTCAGATAAAGCTGGGGGATATCTATTTCACGATGCGCGACTACGTGAAGGCACAACCATGCTTCAGCGGTGCTTTGGCGGGCATTAGTAAGGAATATAAGGACTATAAGCGTGTTTCTAAGTTGTCGGCTGTATTGGACGAGCTGGTTGTGCATGTCGAGGCCGTTCACCTGCAGGACAGCTTGCAGACCTTGGCGAGGATGCCGGAGGCGGAACGTTTGGCTGTTATCGACAAGGTCATCGAGAAGGTGAAGAAAGACGAAGAGGCTGCCAAGGCTTTGGCAGAGAAAGATGCCTACCTCGCCGGTCAGGCGGCCAAAGGCTCGGGGATAGACCGTCCGGGAACGGAGACGGGAGGCATTGTGCTCCCCACCACGTCGGGAGGAACGACGTTCTATTTCTATAACCCCACAACAGTGTCGCAGGGTAAGACCCAGTTCCAACGCAAGTGGGGGCGCCGTACACTGGAAGACAACTGGCGGAGACGCAAGAAGGAGATGTCGACATTCAACGAAGGGGACAATGAAGAGATGGCTGAAGAGGAAGCTCTCGACTCAACCATGATGCCCGCAGACTCTCTGGAAGCCGGGTTGCCTGCCGTGGCTGCCAACGACCCGAAGTCGCGCGAGTATTACTTGCAGCAGCTGCCATTCACGCAGGAAGACATTGACGCTTCGAACGTCATCATTGAGGACGGGCTCTATAATATGGCGATGATTTATAAGGATAAGCTTGAGGACCTGAATCTCTCCATCGAGGCTTTCGAAGAGCTGGAGCGCCGCTTCCCTAACCATGCGCATCGCCTCGAGAGCTATTATCAGGTGTATCTTATGGCTCTGAGGACAGGCAATACGGCTTTGGCTGCGGAATATAAGGCAAAGATGATGGACAAGTACCCGGATGAGGACTACACCATTGCCATCTCCGACCCCAACTACGAATACAACATACGCAGGATGGACTTCGTGCAGGATTCCATCTACGAATCTACCTACAACAGCTACCTGGCAAGCGATACGGTTAGCGTACGTCGCAACTTCCGCGAGGTAAGCAACAAGTATCCGTTGGCAACCCTCATGCCTAAGTTTATGTTCCTCGAGGCTCTGACCTACGTTCAAGCTGGTGATGCCGAAGGCTTCAAGGCGGCACTCAAGACATTGGTGGAGAAATACCCCAAGGCAGATGTGACGGAGCTGGCGAGCGAGATGCTGAAAGGTATACTTCGCGGCCGCACACTTATGCAGGGTAGTGTTACCGGCATGACGTGGAATCTGCGCTTCGGATTGGGCGAGGACGGTAGTTTGTCGGCTGCCGACTCGGCACGCACGTTTACTGCCGAACCGAACACCCCTTACCGCATGATTCTGATGTATCCTACCGGTACGGTGGACAAGAACCAGCTGCTGTTTGCTGTGGCTGCCTACAACTTTGCCGGCTTCATGGTGAAGGAGTTCGACCTCAACTTCGAGGAGTCGGGACCGATGTCGATGCTAAACATCAGTGGGTTCACGGGCGTTGAGGAGGTCCTCCAGTACTACAAGATGATTTATGGCAAGGGTGGCTACGCACAGGCTCTGAGCAAAAACGTGGTCATCTTCCCGATATCGGAAGACAACTACGAGACCCTTATGCGGGGCAAGACGTTGGACGAATACATAAACTTCTTCACCGAGAACTTCGGCGAGCGTGTGCCTGAGCTGGCTGTGCGCTGGAAGAACCGCATACAGGCAGACGATGAGGATGCCACGGAAGAAGAAGCACCGACCGAGGAATCCTCCGCCACGGAAGAGGCAGCCCCCTTGGAAGCACCGTCTCTTGTGCCCTTAGAAGCTCCGAAGGAAGAACCTTCCGCCCGGCCGGAGAGCAAGGAAGAGGTTACTCCTAAGGAAGAGGTGCCCGAGGCTCCAACGGATACGCTGACAGTGCAGCCCGCATTGCCCGAGGCAACCATGGCAGTGCCTTCTCTGGACACCGTACCGGCTGTGCAGACCCCCGAGGAGAGGAAGGAACTTACCTTGAAAGAAATCGAGGCTATCCGCAAACGTAAGGCTAAGGAAGAAGAGGCCGAGAAGGAAGAGGCTCGCAAAGCATTCCAAGCCCAGCAGAAGGCTGATAAGGAACTTCAAGCCAAGAAAGAGAAAGAACGCGCCGACTTGCAGAAAAAGCAGGAAGAAGAAGACAATGCACTCCTGAAGGCTAAGGCCGACCGCGAGAAACAACAGCAGCTTGACCGTAAGGCAAAGATGAAGCAGACTCAAGCCGACCGCAAAGCAAAGCTCAAAGCTCGCGAAGAACTGCGCAAGCAGAAAGAACGCGACTATAAAGCCAAGCTCAAACAAAAGGAGAAAGAACGCAAGCAAAAAGAGAAAGCCTATAAGGAAAAACTGAAGGCAAAAGAGAAAGCCCGCCGCGATGCCAAAAAATCGAAGGTTTAAACCTTTTGGCAAAAAGGTTCGAACGTTTGGGGCAAAAGGTTCGAACCTCGTAAGAATTTCTGTCGA
>CAVGKO010000133.1:2974-4972 GCA_963629885.1 Anaerobutyricum sp. | reverse complement strand
ATAAGTCATGTAAGGAATGCCACCAGAATTTGTTCCCGGAAGGGATTGCAAGCGATGGTATCACGGCGCACCTCTACTATGACGAGAACGAAAGCAAGCTGGACCTACAGTGTATCAGCTGCCACTTGGATGCCGGGCACTATAACCCGAACTACAACCACTCGAAGTTGGCAGGTGTTCCGGGAATGGACAATGCTGCAGCGGTTGACACCAGTTTGTATTTCAAAGAGTCGACTCCGGTAACAAGCTTCACCGATTATGTAGAACAGATACCGGGCACGCCTGTATCATTCAAGATGATTGCTATCCCCGGCGGTTCGTTTAAGATGGGTAGCACAGAAAAAGAGCCATTCCACAAAGCGGACGAGTCTCCTGTTCGTACGGTAACAGTCAGCCCGTTCTTTATGGCTGAAGTTGAAGTTACTTGGGATCAGTATTGGTCGTTCTATGGCAATACGATGAGTGAGGGACGTACTCCTCCCGAGACAGTATACGCAAACAACAGTGACCCGAATGTGGATGCCATCTCAGGTCCGACGCCTCCGTTTGGATTCCCCGACCAGGGATGGGGTGGCGGCGACCGTCCGGCTATCACCATGACTCACTATGCAGCAGAGACATTCTGTCAGTGGCTTTCGAAAAAGACCGGCAAGAAGTATCGTCTGCCGACCGAAGCCGAATGGGAATATGCAGTTCGCGGCGGTACGGAAACGCCTTACTTCTTCAGTGGTAACCCAAAGGACTTCTCCGACCAGGGATTCTGGCGTAAGTTCTTCGACGCTAAAACCGACAGCATAAGTTCGTACGTCATCTACAGCAAGAACAGCAAGAACAAGACCCAAGAACCGGGAATGGTAAAAGCCAACCCGTTTGGATTGAAGAATATGTTGGGTAATGTTATGGAATATTGCGCGGACAAGTACGACCCCGAAGCTTACAGCAAAGGTGGCGAAACCGTTACCGACCCGCTGTCGACAGAGGGCACGGAATGGGTAGTACGCGGTGGCAACTACACCTCCGATGCAGCCGATTTGCGTTCGGCAGCTCGTGACTGCACAAAGCACGACGCATGGTTGAAGACTGACCCACAACAGCCCAAAAGTATCTGGTGGTATTCCGATATACGCGGCATTGGTTTCCGCGTGGTTTGCGAACCGGATGCATCAATAAAGCAGTAAACAGTATTAATTATTTTAATTTGCTATATCATGAAAAAAGAAAACGGAATCAGTAGAAGATCTTTTTTAAAGAGTTCAGCTATGGCTGGTGCACTTGGTGCAATTGGAACAGGTAGCGCAGCAAGTGTAGTTTTAACATCTTGCAATGGTGGTGAAAAAGCCGACGCTTTGAAGCCGCTGAAAGAACCGGGTACTTATTATATTCCGGAACTGCCCGACTTGGCTGCAGACGGAAAAGAGCTGAAGGCCGGTGTTATCGGTTGCGGTGGACGTGGTTCAGGTGCAACTTTCAACTTCTTGAATGCAGCAAACGGTGTAACTATCGCTGCTCTTGGTGATACATTCAAAGAAAAAGTTGATGCTTTGGCTGACAAACTGAAAAAAGAAAAGAATATAGATGTTCCGGAAGACAAGCGCTTTGTTGGTTTGGATGCTTACAAGCAGGTAATCGACAGTGGTGTGGATGTTGTTATCGTTGCAACTCCTCCTCTTTTCCGTCCGATTCATTTCCAGTATGCAACAGAAAAAGGCAAACACTCTTTCTTGGAGAAACCTATCTGCGTAGACCCGGCAGGTTATCGTATAATCATGGCTACAGCCAAGCAAGCAGAGGCTAAGAACCTTCGCGTTGTAACAGGTACACAGCGTCACCACCAGCGTTCATACGTAGAATCATACAAGAAGATTATGGAAGGTATGATTGGTGAAATCACTAGCGGTGCTGTTTATTGGAATCAGAGCATGTTGTGGTTCCGCGAGCGTCAGAAAGAATGGAGCGACTGCGAATACATGATTAAGGACTGGGTAAACTGGAAATGGT
>CAVGKO010000133.1:0-2839 GCA_963629885.1 Anaerobutyricum sp. | reverse complement strand
TCACATGGTTCAGTGGTTTGAAACCTGTAAAGGCTGTTGGTTTTGGTTCTCGTCAGCGTCGTGTTACCGGTGACCAGTATGATAACTTCAGCGTAGACTTCACAATGGAGAACGGTATCCACCTGTATAGTATGTGTCGTCAGATTGATGGTTGTGCAACCAACGTCAGCGAATACATTCAGGGAACAAAGGGTTCTTGGAACAGCGCAACAATGGAGATAAAAGACCTTGCTGGAAATGTTATATGGAAGTATGACAGCGAGGCTGAAAAGGCTAACTTCAAACAAAGCGACCCGTACACATTGGAGCATGTAAACTGGATTAACAGTATCCGTGGCAACAAACCGATTCAGCAGGCTACCGAAACTGCTGTAGCTAACATGGCTGCCATCATGGGACGTGAATCTGCTTACACCGGTGCTGAAACAACTTGGGATGCAATGACTGCTTCTCCAATAGATTATACACCGAAAGACTTGAACTTGGGCAAGATGGATATGAGTACGTTCACTGTTCCGGTTCCGGGCAAACCTCGTGATTCAAAATAATAGTATTATGTCATTAAATAGAAGAAACTTTTTAAAGACAACCCTATCCGGTGCCGCTGTAGCAGCTGTCGGCACCGGCGGGTTAGTTTCTTGTGCCGGCAAGACTGAAGAAAAGACTTGCTGTGCAGAGAAAGAAGCGTGTTGTTCGAAGGCAAAATTGAATCTCTCCCTTCAGGAGGGCGTTGTGCCGGGAGAAAACCTAAAGCAGAAACTGGACCTTTTGGAAAAGTTGGGTGTAGTTGGTTTGGAACCGGGCGGACGTGGACTGAAAGACCGTGTGAAGGAGTTCAAAGATGCCTTGAATGGTCGTAACATCAAGATTAGTGCTATTTGCGCCGGTTTTGACGGATTCATTCTTTCAACCGACCCCGAAATTCGCAAGAAATGTATGGATTCGATGAAAGAAATCCTCACCGCAGCCGGTGAATTGGGTTCTACAGGTGTTATCATCGTTCCGGCTTTCAACGGTCAGGTTCCTGCCCTTCCTCACAATCAGGAGACTCGCGATTTCCTTTGCGAGCAGTTCACAGAGCTGGGTAACCATGCCGCACAAAACGGGACGACTGTAATCTTTGAGCCGCTTAACCGTAAAGAGTGTTTCTATCTGCGTCAGGTAGCCGACGCCGCATCTTTGTGCCGCGACATCAATAATCCGGGTGTTCGTTGCATGGGCGATTTCTGGCACATGACATGGGAAGAGACTTCCGATATGGGAGCATTCATTTCTGCAGGCGAATATCTACAGCATGTACACGTGGCAAGTCGTAAGCGTCGTAGCATGCCGGGAGAAGATGGCGAAGCAGATAACTATGTAAACGGCTTCAAGGGATTGAAGATGATTGGTTACGACAAGTTCGTAAGTTTCGAATGCGGCTGTCAGGGAGATAAAAATGTACTTCTCCCCGCTGCAGTAGAACTCTTGCGTAAGCAATGGGAAGAAGCCTAAAAGCATGCCTTTGGTATCTTCAAATATGCAGATGAGTGAGGTGGTGGAAGAACACCCCTCACTCATTCCTGTTATTAATAGGTTTGGTATCCGCCTCGGCTTGGGAGACAAATCGGTGAAGATGGTCTGTGAGATGTATCAACTGGACACAGACTTTTTTCTTACAGTAATCAACACATTCCTAAACGAAGAATATTTCCCTGAAAGGAAATTACAGACTTTCCATACTTCGCAAATCATTGATTACCTCACCAAAACCAACCAATATTATCTATCTTATCAATTACCCAACATAGAGCGACACCTGGCTTCGTTCATCTCCATGAGCACGCCGGGCAACAACGTTTTGAATCTGATTGGTAAATTTTTCTCTTCCTTCAAAGAAGAACTGACAGCACGCATCGAAAACGACAGCGCTGTTTGGTTTCCTTATTGTTTGGATTTGAGTGAGAAGATAGACGAACATCAAGCCCTTGACGGAATGCTCCAACCAAGTGGCGACAAACAGCTGGACGACCCTATCGAGGCATTGCTGTCAGACCTAAAAGGCATTATGATTAAGCACCTGTCGGGTAATTACAACGAGAACCTATGTTATGCTGTAATCTTCGGCATCAGTAGTCTGGAGAAAGATATAAAGCAACATAATCGTATCCGTTACCGCATCCTAACCCCATTGGTGTCGGCTATGGAGAAACTCGTGAACAATCCGTATTAATGCGTAAAACCAGGCAAATAGCAATCATCCTGTCCGACACTTTGCAGAGCATTGGTCTTCAGAGTTTGCTGACCGACTATTTTCCCCCTGTGGAAGTGAGGTGGTTTTCCTCGTTCGAGGCTTTCAATATGGCAGGCGGGAGTGATACGTTTGATTTCTATTTTACCACACCGGAGGTTATGGTCATGAACAGTGACTTTTTCTTGCCTCGCCGCATTAAAACAGTTGTATTAGTATATGGGGAAAATTGCGAGGCTTGTTCCTCAACAAACCATCTCTCGATAAGGGCGTCGGAAGAGATTGTAATTGAGCAACTGCAACAAATACTTGCAACGGATAGTTCCGCCGGATTGTCTGGCGACACAAACAAAGACCTTTCAATGCGCGAGACGGATGTTCTCCAACTGATTGTAAAGGGCATCACCAACAAAGAGATTGCCGACAAGCTAAACATCAGTTTGAACACAGTCCTCACCCATCGTAAAAATATCACATCAAAATTAGGCATAAAGACCGTATCCGGGCTAACGTTTTATGCCATTATGAACGGTATCATCTCAGGCGATGAGATAGAGTTGTAAAATCACAGAGAAAAGATGAGAGAAGAATGGTTCCCTCTCGTAAACG
>CAVGKO010000132.1:0-5003 GCA_963629885.1 Anaerobutyricum sp. | reverse complement strand
ACCGGCAACGAGATTACCAGAGTTCTCATACAAATAACGATTCGGCTCGTTGGCCTTGAAGAACTCCACGTATGCTGTGTCGTTCTTGGCAATGCCATCCTCGATGGTTGAACCCAGACGGCGATAGATATCGTAGGTCTCAACAGAGATGGCAAACATTGAGGTACGAGTCTCCGTGAGCTCCTCCTTGAAGAGCCGGAGGGTGTTGTCGTCAACTGAAGCCTTACCGCTTCTGTCGGACTCAACGAAGGTGTACCAAGTGGTGTTGTTGCCACCTTCCACCGTCATTTCCTGGAGGTCGAACCTTGCAGCGTCCATGGCGTTCTTAGTGATGGCATACTTGCCGTTCTTCAATGCTACGTAGAACGTGTCTTTCCCGATTTCGGTAGACATGGTGTAGATGGCCTTCTTCAGTTCTACGCTCTTGCCCGCGATGGCAGGTGCACCATAAATAGTGTCCTCGGTAGCCAAAGCAAACTCAGCGCTTCCGCCTTCGGTGTCAACAAACAGTGTGCTATCCTTGGCGATGTTGAGCTTCTTGGAGTTGTCAAGGTTGTTGAAGTAAGTGAATTGGTAGTAGCTTACGGGGTTGAATTCCTTATTGTAAGCAAAGTTACCCATCCCGGCGTTCAGCTTGTAGGTGGAGTCAACCGGAGTGAGCTTCACTGTGTCGCCACCCGGGAGGGTTACGTAGCTGTCCACGTCAGCCTTCAGGTCGATGCCCTTATAGAGCACGATGCCGTCAACGGCTGTCTCGCCAATTAGCAATGTGTCGGTTGTTGCGCGGTTGATGATGGTTACTGTGCTGTCCTCCTCGTCGGTGAAGAGTGCCCACTGGTTCTCTGCATGGTTGTTTGCATCGAACTCGGTGAGGTCCTTCAAGCCATCGGCAGTGTAGTACTTACCGTTCTTGGCAGCATCGCCGGATACGTGCCGAATGAGATAGATATCGCTTTCAGTCTCTGCCTTGGTGTAGTTCATATCCTCGCCCGCGCCCTTGACATAAATCTTATACTCGGGCTCTTCGATGAGGGTCCGGTCAACGATGGACAGGGCAACCTCATTTCCGAACTTCTTCAAGCTAAGATGAGCATAGGGGCTACTACCACCCGCGTAGTTGGGATAGATACCCGTGGAGTCGGCAACTTCGGTTTCCTTATAATACAACCAACGCGGAGTGATAACGATGTTTGAGTCTACCGGGTTGTATGAAACGTTGAAGATAGCAGAACCTGCGTGAGGCAGAGCTTCGCCGTCGTCGTCTGAGATATTGTTGTAGCTTACGCCCTGAGCGGCACCTTTGATGGTCATATATTTCGAGAGGTCCTTTAGGTTAACCCAGCGGAGCTTGAAGTTGGAGCTTGTTTTCGACTCGTCGTATTTATCGTCGGAGACATACAGATACTTGCCCGTCACGGTATCCTGAATCATAAGAGCGGACCTGTAGTCAGCCGTATCTGCGCCACCGTCGCTTACACCATCTTCACCAATCAAGAGGTTCTTCACAACAAAGCGGAGGCTCTTGCCCTCAAGGATATTGTCTGTGGCCTTGGGGGCCGTGGCGTCTTTCTCGAAGTCGAGCCGGATGGCGATGGTGCTGTCGGGTTGATTCACTGAGGTGATGAAATCGTTCGTGAAATCGTCGGGATAACTCGGGTCGTCCTCTGCATCTTCAATCCGGCGGTCACCAAGCCCATAAGTATCAGTGAAATTAATATCCCCTGCCTTATCGAATGTCCGGTCCGTCAGCTCGTCGGTTACAAATACGTTGTCGCGTTCATAAGGGTCTCTGATGAATATTGTTCCGGCTGCGAATTTTATGCCGGGTAATTCATCAGCAACGGTAGCGCCGTGCCATACCCCGTTGACATTTACAAGCACGCCTGGGGGGGTTTTAAGGATGATTCTTCCTTCTTTCGGGGAGTCGCTGAAAGCGACTTTCAAAGTAGAAGACACTGATATTTGAGTACAACTATTATCCCAAGCGTCCAAAGCCTCTACTTCTTCAGCCCATTTTTTATACTCTTCCATCGCAGCTTTGTATGTAGCCCCGTCGCCTTCGCTGTTACGGTCCAAACCATACTCAGCCAAGA
The DNA here is from genome assembly GCA_963629885.1 of Anaerobutyricum sp. GTDB lineage: Bacteria > Bacteroidota > Bacteroidia > Bacteroidales > Tannerellaceae > Parabacteroides. Next base: position 2,910 of record CAVGKO010000132.1, on the reverse strand, counting down.
TAGCGTCGATGTTCTTTACAATCTGCTTGGCTTCGGCAAGGGTTTCAGCACTATTTACAGCTATCGGCGTATATTTCAAATTACACATCTTCAATACATGAGCGCCCAGATAACCATTATCGGCAGTGGCAAAATTATTAAAGAAAGTGTTCATCGTACACTCGTTTGCGAGAGTGAATCCCTTAACGATGTAGATATTGCCCTTACTTTTATTAAGGATGGCTGAGCCTGCCGGATTCCAAACAAACGCGCCAATGCCGCCCTCCGAAGCAGCCAAGGTTCTGCCCGTTGTGTCGGCAATGGAGAGGTCCTTACCCGTAGCCTTGTTTTTGAACGTGTAGGCACTTCCGCCCGATGCAGTCTTCTCCTCAGAGATTATCCAAGTGGCGCTGTCGCGCTGCAGATGGTTGAGGGCTTTTGCATCGACAAACGTCAACGAGTCACCTTTCACCGCCAGGTAATCTGTTGCCGCTGCTATCTCAGCCGACGTTGGCGTCCCGCTGGAGGTCTTAACCCTCTTCAGCAAATAGCTCCCACCGCTTTTGAAATCGGCGGCTGAAGCGCTAAAACATGTGGCGGCGAGGAACGCCACAATCAAAGAAGATATCTTCTTGTTCATAAGCAATAAATTTTATGTCAGTAATGGTATTGTTCTAAAAACTCCACTCCCCCCCCGCGGGGAGGTAATCCATTGTTGAAGTCCGCGGCAAATGTAACGATTATTTCCATTACCCCCCCCATGTCAATAAAAAAGGGCTGTGCCAATTACGACACAGCCCCACTTCAGAGAATATGCAGAAGCTCTTAATTGGAAAGGAGCTTCCGAAATAAGATTAATAACCTTCGTTTTGTTTCAACAGACCACCGGCCTTCGTAACCTCATTGGAAGGATACGGGAATACAATCATGTATGACTGATATGCACTCTTGTTAGGATAGTCGGCATAAGCACCCTCTGTCCATGTGGATGTCGGGTCCATACGGTCTGCATAGTTACGAACACGTGGGTGAGCAGCCAATTCTGCATCAGCCAACGCCTTGATTTCAGCATTGCTTGAACGGTCCCAACGCTTCAGGTCGTAGAGGTGGTCCGAGAACTCGAACGCAAGCTCGCAACGACGTTCGTGGTAGAGGTCCTTCCAAGTAGCAGTGCCCGAAATAGGAGTCAGGTTAGAACGTACACGGATACGGTTGATATCGGCAGTTGCAGCAGAAGTGTTGCCTGTTACGAGATAAGCCTCGGCACGGAGCAACAAGCAGTCTGCAAAACGAAGCAACGGGAAGTTGATACGAACCGTAGGCCAGTCGCCGTTACCGCTGACATATTCGCTTTGACCGTCAACAAGTTTATACTGGAACGGAGCAAGATACTTGTTAATCATGAAGCCGGCTTCAATGTCGGAAGCAGAGTAGAAACGTCTCATCTCGCCATTGAACGGGAACTCCTGATTGTATTCCAAAATGGAGCGAACCAAACGGTCGTTGCCTGCACCGTCCTTAGCCATTTCTTCGTAGATGTCGAGAGTCGGCTTGTTCTGACCCCATCCGTTGTAGATACCCCAACCTTTGTTTTCGAGGATGATACCCGGGAACTCAGAGCCACCTGGAGTTGAACCACCGTCGCCGGGGATAGTCCAGATGTATTCTCTTGTCCAGTAGTCTTCGAACTCGCACGAGAACACCTGAGCGAAGGTATCAGCCAAACCACGGCCATAGGTTGTTTCAAGGTCGTTAACGCAAGAGATTACGTTCTGCCATTGCGTTTCGTCCCATGTAGCCCAGTAGGCATACACCTTAGCCTCGTAACCAACGCAAGCAGCTTTGTGGGCACGGCCACGGTCGCTGGCATCGTATTCCTCAAACTTCGGAAGATATGACTTAGCCTTCTCAAGGTCTTCGATAATCTTCTTATAGTTTTCCATTACAGTTGCCTGCTGGGGTGGAATGGAGTTGTCGTAGCCACCTTCATATTCTTCCCAACGGCAGAAAGGTACACCCTGCTTGTCGGTTCCATAACGATAAGCGATATAGAAATGACTGAGGGCACGCATAAAGTAAGCTTCACCGAGCGAACGATGTTCTATATCTGTCAGAGTGCTCTTCTTGAGAAGCTCCTGAATAACCCAGTTGGCACGCGCCGTAGTCTTTGTCATACGGCTCCATACGTCACGCAGCGGACTGAAGTCGCCATTATAGTTGAGTGTGGCAAGTCCGGGGTAACCACGGGTTCTTCCCCATACCACGTCGCAAGCAGCACCTTGTTCCCAAAAGAACTCACGTCCGAAGCAACCTTCCTGCTGAACCTCATAATAAAGGTCCTCAATGGCATCGATTGCTTGCTGGTCATTTGCAAAATAGGTTGTTGTAGCCGGTGTGCCTTCGGGTTCCGTATCAAGGAAGTCGCTACACGACATCGATACAAGAGCCATCGATGAAACGGCAAGACCTAAAATATATCTCTTCATAATACTTTCCTTTTTATTGTTTATGATTAAAAATACTTTGATTATGAACTTATCAATAGTTCAGCTTAACACCAAACGAGTAAACCTTAGATACCGGGTATTTAAGAGCATCCCAACCACCGCACTCAGGGTCCATACCTGAATAGTTGGTGATGGTGAAGAGGTTCTCACCGGAGAAGTAAACAGAAAGACTGCTACCACGCATATCAAAATGACCAGCCTTACGCAAAACCTTAGTAAGGTCGTAGTTGATTGTAAGGTTCTTCAGACGCAGATAGTCGGCATCCTCAAGATACCAAGAACTTGCTGTAGCGAAGTTGCTGTTCGGGTCGTTCTTCGACAGACGCGGGATATTGCTATCGGTATTCGTCGGGCTCCAAGCATCAAGGATATCTGTAGAGCGGTTGAAGTTACCTTCCTGGTCGCTCATGAGCATATACTTACC
>CAVGKO010000131.1:0-5037 GCA_963629885.1 Anaerobutyricum sp. | reverse complement strand
CCCCACAGGTTTGTTCCATTATGAGATTCCGGGTCAAAGCCCGGAATGACAGTTGCGAAGGGTTTGTTATAGTGCGGGGACGTATGTTCTTCCTCACAGGTTTGTTCCATTATGAGATTCCGGGTCAAAGCCCGGAATGACAGGGAGGCGGGAAATGGTGCCAGGGTGTTGGGTGTTGGGTGTTGGGTGCCAGGGTGAAAAACGTGCCAGCGTGGATTCCGTCTTAATCCGTATAAAATCCGCGGAACTTAGACGGATTCAGACGGAGAACAAACGTGCGTGGATTGAAAGCCCCACCCTGGCACCCATCACCCAACACCCAACACCCAACACCCAACACCGGCGAAGCCATCACGTGAGAAAAAGTGAAGCCCCGACGGGCACTAAGGCCGGCCGGGGCTTCGGGAAAAAGCATTTTTACGGGAACGCTTATTTCACTATTGCTTTGTAGGCTTTGTCGCCATCGATGGAGACAATCACTATGCCTCTTGCCGAAGCAACAATCTCGTTGTCGGAAGCGAGGAAGCGGGTAGCGATGGTCTGGCCAAGGATGTTGGAGATGGTGATTTTCTTGCCGCCGGCGTTGAGAATCTGAAGCTCGCCGTGACCACCGATAACCTTGACGGTCTCAGATGCCGTGATTGCTTCGTTGGCAACCGGAGCGGAAGTCTTCTCCAAAGCGAACTCGATGCCCGTGGCAGACATTACCACAACATTGTTTACAATCCCTACGTAAGGACACTTTACAGAAGTAGTCTGGTCGCCGGCTGCCTGCTGGTTCTCCAACAGATAGTCGCCACTCTCCTGTATCTTCAGAGCCCAAAGTGCCGGATTGGTGGTGTTGTCTTCCTTGGTCACAGGCGTCTCGCTCGGGATGAAGTGTACGCGATATTTGTCCTCATACATAAACTTGTTTGCCGTCGTGGCAGAGTCCTTGCCGGATACCATGTAGTAGCGTGTCTGCACTGCCTCGGCCTTGGTCACCTCGCCGGGCATCACTGTGGTGATGTAGTAGAGCGGGCGTTCGGGGGTTGAAGCATCCGAAGCGATGAGCTTGAGGCTGAAGTTATCGCTCTCGTAGGTGGACTTCAGGATTTCCTGGCCCTCCACCTTCATCTCGGCGAATGTTGTAAGAGTATTCATCGTAAGCGATTTGGCATCCGAGGTGAAACGCATGTGGCCTGTCTCGAAGGTGCCATACTCAGGAGCATCCATCTCCACAAACTTGAAGTAAGCAGGGGTGTTGCTGAGTATCATGTTCGACGACGACATGTCGGCAGAGATATACTTGTAGTCGCTTCTTGCAGGGTCAGCCAGCTCGATGTTATACTTGCCGCCCTCATTGCTTGTGTTGAAGCAGAACACGAACGGCGAGCCCGTGGTGGAGAGCTTAAGCGATTTCTTCTCGTTGTCGTATGCCACATACTTGTCGCTGAACTGCGACTTCAGCATATACTTCTCCATATAGATTGTGTCGCCCAAAGCTTTGGCGCCGCCCACGGCAGTTGCCTCGCCGGAGGTCTCAATCTTGAAGACGAAGGCGTTCTCTGCCTCCACAGACTTAATCTGAAGGATTGAGTCGGCAATCACTGCATACGAATCGCTCGTCTCGCTTCCTGTGGGGATGAGGTTGAGAGCGTAGCCATGGTTTGCCATGTCTTCAGTGGTGAAATGTTTAGAGCCAAGGAAATTGTCCTCAAGGTCTACCTTCTGAGGCTCCACAGTGATGGAGTCGGCATTGCCTCCGAGGGTAAACGTGTTCTCCATGCCCTGCACGGCAAACACCTCGCCCTTCAGAAGCAAGGCTGTGTTGGTGCAGCGGTCCACGATGCTATACATTCCGCCTTCTTCCTTAATATACCATTGTCCCATCGGATGGTTTACCGACGGCGTTTCGCTCATGGTCACAATACCGTTGTTGACGGCAGAGATATATTTCCCTGCTGTTGCGCCCTTGCTGGCACTCTTGATGAAGTATACACCCGTGCCGTCGGCAATCTTCGCAGGCGTACCCTTGGTGAAGGTAATCAGCGGAGCAACACCCTGTGTGGTAGTCTCCACGTCAGCCACGGTGAGGACAAGCGTGTTGTCGAACTGTGCGTAAACAACTCTTACCTTGCCGAGAGCGTTCTCCGAGGTTGCCTTGGGAGCGTCCTTCACGTAAATCGTCAGCGAGTCGTTCATCAAGTCGGCTGTGAACTTAAACTGCTTGTATGCCTTGTTCTCCTTGCCTGTCTCTTGGCGGATGGAGTCGAGCGAGAACTTGTAGCCAAAGGCGCCCGTTGCACCCGAGATGGTTGTCTTCAGCGTATCAACGCCAATGTATTTCTTCTTGCCGTCGGCATACGACTCGTCGCCTGCCACCTGGAGCTTGAGGTAGCCCTCTTCGTCGGTTGTGGCAATAAGGTCTTTGCCCTCGAAAATGTTGCCTTCATACTTGCCGCCAAACGTCAGACGGAACACGCTGAAGCCCCCGCCAAGGTCCTTGGGGGTAAGCACCATGGCGTCGCCCGGCTTTGTTACCGTGAGCGTGGAACCCGTGGCATCGTTGAACACTATACCCGTAGCATCCGAGTAGCTGAGCTTCATCTCCTCCTTGTCGGATACGTAGGCGCTTATCACATTATCCTTGAAAGTCCACTTCGAGATGCCCTCGGAGAGGATAGGTTTGGCGTTTTTCGATTTGGCGAACGACAGCAATGCCTGGGTCTTCTTGTTCTTGAACTGATAGACAGCACCGGCAGTCTCTGTGCCCACATTGGTTATTTCCCACAGAGCGGAGTCGCACGATGCTTTGGTCTTGGTGGCATCATCAAAGGTCTTCACCACCACGGAGTCGGCCTTGGTGCCGCATAGTGACAGATACTTGTCACTGACCTTTAGGTAATAGTATTTACCCTCCGTCCAGTTTTTAGAGTCAACCGTTTCAGCGTTGGCTGTAACGGTCAACGAACCTGCCGCCATCAATACGGCGGCCAAAAAAGTAGATTTTTTATCCATATCAATAAATGTTTGTTGTGTGGCAAAGGTAGTTGTTTTCCCCCCTCGCTATACTAATGATTATGTTACAAAATGATTTGTCTTTTACTTCTCTGCGGCGTAGACCTTCCACTCCCATATGCCTTTTACTCCTTCGTCGATGATGACGCGGAGATATCTTGCGGGGCGATTGACGGCATCGCTATGAGGCGACATCTTCTTAATGTCCGAGTGACCCCCGCATGCTTCCCAGTTGACCCCGTCGGTGGAGCACATAAGCCTATAGGCGTGCCCCGCCGTTGGGCGCACAAAGCAGATGTCGCTCGTGGAGATGTCTCTCACCTGCCCCAGGTCTATCGTGACAAAAGGCTCGGTGTCGTCTTCCCCGGCCATCCACCTCGAGCCGTTGGCTCCGTCTGCAACAAACTCCGGAACAAAGAACTCCGTCCTGTCCAACCTCCCGTCTCTTATGGGGCGTATCCACTCGGGAGTGGCAACGCTCGAAGCCTTCACGCTCGCGATGCTCAGAGGCTCCTTCATCGGTGCATTGCCCAGATGGCCCACACCTCCAAGGGTGACATGTACCGGACGTATCGTGCCGTCGTCGTTGAACTCCATGCGGTTGACGTAGGTCTGGCGATTGGTGCTTCGTCTCCCGAACTCAAGGAATGCAAAATAATAGTCCTTGCCATCCTCGGTGGTGAACACGCAGCCGTGACCCGGACCAAAGACCTTCTCTTCGTAGTTCGTAGTGGCAATGATATTGTCTTTGGGGAATGTGAACGGGCCGAGGGGCGACTCCTTGCTCATACCGTAGGCATACTGATAATTTTCGTGGCCATCCAAGGTGTAGAGATAATAGTAGATGCCATTACGCTTGAAGAATATCGGACCTTCCGAATATGAGCTATGCGCCGTGTGGATGGTTACCACGGAGTCGATGCCTGCCATGTCTTTTGTCAGCTTTGCCGCATGATACATGCCCCAGAATACATACGCCTGCCCGTCGTCGTCGATAAACACCTCGGCGTCGATGCCTGTCGGGTTCTCTGTCTGAAACAATGTGGAAGAGGTGTAGGGCAGGCTGAACTCATCCTTGCCGCGTGCCAACCGGAACGGCCCGAGGGGACTGTCTGCCACTGCCGGATAGATATAGCCGTTGATGGTGGGGTAGATGTAGTACTTGCCGTTTGCCTTGACCACCTTGCTCGGCGCCCAATACTTCTGCTTGGCGGCAGAGGGGAAATATGTACCGTTGAACGACCAGTTGACAAAGTCTTTCGACGTCCACACCGTTGGAGGACCGGAAGTCTCCAATCCCTGTCCGTAGCCGTCAATCGTGGCGTAACAATAGAATGTGCCGTCAATCTCCTGGATGCTGGCGTCGGCAATCATATCGGGCACAAGCGCCTTCCCGAAAGGATTAATCGGAAGTTGCGAACTTTGGGCATTGAGCCCGAGAACAGAAAGCATCAAGATGCCGGTTGTCAAGATTCTTTTCATGGTAATAAGTCTTCGATAAGCACACAAAGATACAAAAATCCCCCCACCACCAAACCGCAATCCCCTATTGGCAGAGCGGTTCCTATGCCAGGCTGGTGGTATTTGTGCGAAGATCAAAGGGAACATATCCTATTGGTCGCTCGTAAAATAGAGAAATTACGAGAGAAATTACGAGAGAAATTACGAGCGAAATTTGTAATATGCTGATTTTTCAAAGGCTATCCTGCTAAACGTGCTTTAAAATCAGATGATATTTACGAGCGAAAGAAACAAGAAGAATATGGACATACAAGGATATCTTAGACCATTGCGGATGGGCAAAAGCGTGTAGTGCTCACAAATACTTATCCACCCCGTCCTCGCAGCGTATACTCTTCTCATCCAACATTTCCATGCGCTGTAGATTTTTGTCTTTGTTATACATAAACTTGTCCTCATGCCAAAGGTGGTAGACAATGCCTGCGAACTTAAGGTATCGCTTCTTGCATCCACTATTCAACAGCACACAAAGATACAAAAATCCCCCCACCACCAAACCGCAATCCCCTATTGGCA
>CAVGKO010000130.1:0-5051 GCA_963629885.1 Anaerobutyricum sp. | reverse complement strand
GTGCAAGTCTGGCTCATTCAATCAGAACAATATATACAAGCTGAAGAGCGTGTGCCAAACGTACGGCAGCTACAAGTCGAAAGGTTGCATAGTTGAGTTCCACAAGAATACTGTCAAGCCCGATTTGTTGGAGAAAGCGAAAGAAAATGGAATAAGGATTACAGTCCCTAACGGAAACCTAAGTGATTTATCAAAGGAATTAGAAAAGATAATCAACGCCTTAAATCCTTAGATCTATGGCAAGAAAAGTATTTTTATCAGTGCTCGGAACGGGCTTTTACGAGAAGTGTACCTATTATGCGAATGACTTCTCCATAGACACTCGTTTCATTCAGCAAGCGACGTTGGCTATGCTCACCCGTCAAATCGAATGGACCAAGGACGATGCCGTATATATCCTTCTGACCGATAAAGCTAGGACGGATAACTGGGAAGTTGCATCAGATAAACGTCTTAGCCGTAAAGAAGGAAAAGAGGTAGAATACCAGGGGCTTCAGAAGGTATTGAATTCGATGGCGCTTCCGATGCCGATATGTCCTCTCGGCATAAAAGACGGCAAGAACGAAACCGAGATGTGGGATGTCTTCAGTACGATTTATGATGTGCTGCAAGAAGGGGATGAACTCTATTTCGACGTGACCCATGGCTTCCGGTATCTGCCGATGTTAGTGGTGGTACTGGGCAACTACGCTAAGTTGATGAAGGGAATCAACGTGCGGTCCATCACCTACGGCAACTTTGAGGGGAAGGATGACAAGGGGGCTCCCATCATGGACCTCCAAACCCTCTCGCTGCTACAGGATTGGACTTCGTCTGCTGCCACATTCTTGGAAACCGGACGAGTGAAGGCATTTGCTTCGGACATCTCCCTGTTGCAGCGTGAACAGGTGCTCACACGGAGACTCAAGAACAATATAGACTCATTCAATAAAAACCTGATTGCTTTTGAGGAACAGATATCAACCTGCCGGGGTAAAGAAATCGTGAAAGGCGAGGCTGCGGAAGAGGTCTGCGACTCTGCCAAAGCAATTGTTCAAGCGAATGCTCTTACGCATCCGGTGTTGGAGGTGCTGAAACTGATACAGAATTCTACCGATGCTTACCATGCGGAGTCTTTCGATAATCTTCGAAAGGCTATCGAATGGTGTAAGCATTACGATTTGGTGCAGCAAGGCTACACGCTTTGCCAAGAGAGCATCATCACGTTCTTGTGCAACAAGTTCCCGCAAATCAATCCCTATATCGATAAGGGAAAAGACGGGGATAAAACATACCGTAATTATTGGAGTGCAATATTGGGTCTCAACTCGAATCAAGTGACTGATGAAACTCAATGGAAGGGGGCTTTGGCCGAACACCGTCAGCTAACTCGCTCTTTGTTCAATTTGTCTTGGGTGCAGGAGTTCAGGAAGGAGTATAATCTTCTTCAACAAAATCGGAATCAGCTTAACCATGCGGGTTTCGTGGGGGCTGTTAGCGCTAAGGACATCAAGAAACAGTTTCATGAGCTGGTGGACAACTGCATGCAGCTGTTTGACTGTGAACTGGAGAAACCGGTTGTCGCAACCTGTGACAAGAAGTTGTTCATCAATCTCTCTAATCACCCATATAGTCAGTGGAGCGAAGCTCAGCTGAAGGCCGCGGAACAGTATGGCGAGCTCATCGAACTGTCTTTCCCGCAGATAGACCCCACCATTAGCGGAAAAGAGATTGGTGACATCGTTCGGGACTATACATCCCAAATATTGGATTATGCGAAAACGAGTGTCGTCACCGTACACGTGATGGGCGAAATGTGCTTCGTCTATCAACTGGTGAAGCAACTCCAGAGCCTTGGCATACGTTGTGTCTGCTCCACCTCTTTCCGTATGGTGCGGGATGAGGGCGACGGCAAACGCTACGTCGAATTCCAATTCAACCGATTCAGAAGCTATGGTACTGACGATAAGTAAATACTGTAATCTATGGAACTGATAATAAACACTTTTGGCGTGTCGCTCAACCGGGATAACGAGGGCTTCGTCATCAGCAATGCCGATGGCAGACACCGGATTCCTGCCGAGGGGATTACCTCCATACAGATTAGTCGTGGTGCTCAGATATCGAGCGACGCTATCATGTTGGCTGTCGAGCGTGAAATAGAAGTGCTGTTCAACGACAAGTCGGGAAACCCCATAGCACGCGTGTGGAGTCCCAAGTACGGCTCGGTGTCGACCATACGTAAGGGGCAGCTGTCCTTCACGTTCTCCGCTGAGGCGGTATCGTGGATCAAAGAGGTGATCCGTCAAAAGATAGAGAACCAGCAGGCTTTGCTGTTGATGATGGCGGCTACCGATTCGACCAACACGGATGCCGTAAACAAATCGATCAGCCGGCTCGAGGATTATCGGACGAAGATCTCGTCCGTCAACGGCAGTGTGGTGTCAGACATCGCTCCCACTTTGCGTGGCTGGGAGGGCGTAGCCTCCAAAATCTATTTCGACACATTGAACCTCTTCTTGCCCGAACAATATCGGTTCGAGACGCGCACGCAACATCCGGCTACCGACGTGGCCAACGCTTTGCTCAACTATGGCTACGGGATGCTCTACGGAAAGGTGGAGGGAGCGCTCATCAAAGCCGGCATCGATCCTTACGTGGGTGTGATGCACCGCGACGATTACAACCGTCCGGTGCTCGTCTACGATGTGATAGAGCTCTACCGGGTTTGGATAGATTATGTGGTGACTATGCTGCTCCGCCAGAATGCGATTACCGACGACCATTATTCCGTCAGGGACGATGGCTCCTTCTGGCTCGAGGCTTTGGGACGGCGCATTCTCATACAGTCCGTCAATGACTATCTGGACGAGGTGGTCGAAGGTGACAGCTTGCAACGGAGTCGCTCCGTTCAGATAAACTTGTATGCGCAGAAACTCGCGCAGAAATTCAAACATTTCCTGTAGCCTATGATATCGTTTGGTAGTAACATCAAGAGTGCGAACGACCCTTTGGGCAAAGTGTCCGTCAGGTACTTATACGATGCCACGCGCAATCCTAAGCCTCAGATACTCTCCTTGCTGAGCCAACTGCGTGTCGTGCGCCAACTCAATCCGTCACTCTACACTCAGCTGAAGACGAAGCTTCCGTACGTCGTTTGTGCGATTTTCAATCCTCCGGCGAGGTGCACCGGAAACTTTGCCTACACGGAATACTTCATCATCGACATAGACCACTTGTCCTCGCGCGACCTGGGACTGGAGGAACTTCGGTCTACGTTTAAGGCTGACCCGCGCGTCGTCATGTGCTTTGTGTCGCCGGGTGGGGACGGACTGAAAATCATGATGAAGCTGAGCGAGCGCTGTTACGATGCCGGAGTCTACAAAACCTTCTACAAAGCCTTCTTGATGCGCTTTTCCGTTCAGTACAATCTGCAGCAGGTGGTCGATTCGCATACCTGCGATGTGGCACGGGCCTGTTTCGTCAGTGCCGACCCGGAAGTGTACTTCAATCCCGATGCGGAAACGATAGACATAAATATGTATCTTGCTCCTGATGAAAACCCGTTGGATGCCTTCGATGTGAAGCATGAAACGGACAAGGCCTCGGCGGAAGGGGATAAGTTGCGGAAGGAGGAACACAATCCGGAACCGGACAAAGACATACTGGAACAGATTAAGCAGACGCTCGATCCTAGCCTCAAGGAGAAACTCAACAAACGTCCGCCAGTGTATGTGCCCGAGGAGATCAACGACATCATGGCGGACCTGCAGAGTTATATTGAGTCGAAGGGTATTGACATTGTGGAGGTCATCAACATACAGTATGGCAAGAAACTTCGTTGCCGCATAGGGATGAAGTCCGCCGAGGTCAACATGTTCTATGGCAGGCGTGGATTCAGTGTGGTGCAGTCTCCCCGCAGTGGTACCGACGCCGAGGCCAATGAGCTGTTTGCGGATGTCATCTACAATTTCTTATTGTCTAACGGATATCTATAGTTTAGCGATTATGCCAAGGAAAAAACGTCCACCACTGACTCTCGCGGAGCAGTTGCAGAAGTTAAGGTCTGCCCGGCTCGCTCTCTCGCCTCCCCAAGAAACGGATGGGCAGGAAGCTGCTGCATGTGAGATTAGTAGTTTGGATGAACGGATTAAGAAGATACTTGGAATTGTTGACAATAGAAAGAAAGACGCGAATAGGATGTTGTTTTTTGTGATGTATGACATAGAGAGTAACAAGGTGCGTGCACTCGTGCACAAATACCTGAAGCGGAAGGGGTGCACCCCTATACAACGCTCCATCTTCTTAGCCGATGCTTCTTTGGAGACTTATAATAGTATAAAGGAGGATTTGGCTGCTGTGCAGGAAGCGTATGAGAATGACGACAGCATCATCGTGGTACCGCTTTCGACGGACTATCTGAAGATGATGAAAATCATCGGGCACAAGATAGAGGTGGATGTGATAACCCACAGCAAAAACACGCTTTTCTTCTGATGAGTCTATGGCTCGGACTATACAGGCTTATGGCAAACAAAGTAGTTAGTCCGGTCCATAATTTCGGCAAGAAAGCATTCGTTCTTTGAAATATTTCCCCTACCTTTGCATTGTCTCAAGGAGCGAAAGAGGTACATATTTTCGGTCTCGAGAAGTTAAAATCTGTAAAGATTCCATTATAACAAGGTGTAACATAACAATTTATAGATTTTGCTCTCCGAGAGCATCTTCCATTAGAACAAGGATTAAGACTGCGCCTTCTAACCAGTCAACTTTTTGGGATGTTGCCTCCGAGAGCATCTTCCATTAGAACAAGGATTAAGACCGTCTCCCGATGACTTTATAGTCATCCTTTATCCCCTCCGAGAGCATCTTCCATTAGAACAAGGATTAAGACATTTTTCCATCATTTTGATTGATGAATTCGAGAAGAGCTCCGAGAGCATCTTCCATTAGAACAAGGATTAAGACTTGATCGAGTTCTTTGTTGTAGTCAACTAGGACTGCTCCGAGAGCATCTTCCATTAGAACAAGGATTAAGACATCCGTATTTTACGTAAGCAACTATGTAAGGA
>CAVGKO010000129.1:0-5075 GCA_963629885.1 Anaerobutyricum sp. | reverse complement strand
GCAATCCTTTATCTCCAAACGTTTCAACAGCTCGCGACTGAAATGGAACCCGGCAGCCGGAGCCACAACAGCCCCCTCTTGAGAGGCAAAGATGTTCTGATAGCGTTCCTCGTCTTCAGGCTCCACAGGGCGGTTGATATACCTCGGCAGAGGTGTCTCGCCCAACGCAAACAATGCCTTCTTGAACTCTTTGTGAGTCCCGTCGTAGAGGAAACGCAGGGTACGGCCGCGCGACGTGGTGTTGTCAATCACCTCGGCAACCATCGAATCGCTCGTCCCGAAATAGAGCTTGTTGCCGATGCGAATCTTGCGGGCAGGGTCAACCAACACATCCCAAAGGCGAAGTTCCTCGTTCAGCTCGCGCAGCAAAAACACTTCGATGCGCGCACCCGTCTTCTCCTTGTTGCCAAACAATCGGGCAGGAAACACCTTCGTGTTGTTGAAGATGAACACGTCATCCTTTCCAAAATAGTCTATCAAGTCCTTGAACACCCGATGCTCAATCTTCCCCGTGTCGCGATGCACAACCATCAACCGAGACTCATCACGGTTCTTTGTGGGATGAAGAGCAATCTGCTCCTGCGGCAAATCAAATTTGAATTTCGACAGCTTCATAATGTTTCTATATTTATTCTTTCTATTTCTATCATCCTTACACCGGGGGGGCATCACTCGCCTACGGCTTCGTCCAAGAAGGCATCAATATCATCCGGATGCATGCACTTATCTAATGTGATGTCTCCAATCCGGGTTCTTTCCAACCCAATCAAGTGGGCACCCGAATGGAGAGCCACCCCGATGTCGCGTGCCAAAGCACGTATGTAGGTACCCTTGCTGCATACCACGCGAATCTTCACAATCGGCAGGGCGCACTCCAATAGCTCCATCTCGTCTATCACCAGCGTCTTCGACTTGAGCTCCACCTCTTCGCCTTTTCGCGCCAGTTCGTATGCTCGAACGCCTTCCACCTTGCAGGCAGAGAACACGGGGGGCACCTGCTGTATTGTGCCAACAAACGATTGCAACACCTCTTCCACCATTTCCCTTGTGATATGCTCCGTGGGATACACGGCGTCTATCTCCTTCTCCAAATCAAACGATGGCGTGGTCTCGCCCAGCTTCAGGGTTGCCACATATTCCTTTGTCTTATACTGAAACTCGTCGATACGCTTCGTAGCCTTTCCCGTGCACACAATCATGACTCCGGTAGCCAAGGGGTCGAGCGTACCCGCATGCCCCACTTTTATCTTCTTTACCTTCAACTTGCGCGACAACTTATAGCGGAACTTGTTCACCAAGTCGAACGACGTCCACTTCAGCGGCTTGTTGAAATATAAAACCTCTCCTGCTATAAAGTCCATCCTCACTTCATCAATGTACAAACCACCGTGACCAAACCAATCACCGCACAATACACGGCGAAGTATATCAGCTTACCCTTCTTCACGATGTTTATCATCCACTTGCACGCCACGCATCCCGAAACGAAGGCTGCCACAAACCCAACCACAAGCGAAAGCGTAGGTATGTCGCCCGCAATATTCTCGCCCTTCACTATCTTCATCACATCCAAGAGGGCCTCTCCCAATATCGGGGGGATAACCATCAGGAACGAGAACTGCGCCATACGCGCCTTGTCGTTGCCAAGAAGCAAGCCTGTGGCAATGGTTGTGCCCGAACGCGAAAGACCGGGCAAAACGGCGCATGCCTGAGACAAGCCTATGATAAATGCATCCTTTATCGAGATATCTTTCTTCTGCCTCGGCTTGGCGTAATACGAGAACGCGAGCAGCAGAGCCGTCAGCACCAGCATGCAGCCAACAATCAGCAGCCCCGAGCCGAAAATTTTCTCCACTTCATCCTTGAAAAACACGCCGACAATGCCGATTGGTATCATCGACACCAAGATATTGATGGCATAACGCGTCTCGTCGTTCATCTTCATCTTCACCATCCCGCGAAGAATCCATTCAATCTCCTTCCAGAGAACAACCAAGGTGCTCAGCACCGTTGCCACATGTACAGCTATCGTAAAAGCAAGATTCTCCTCCCCCTCTATTCCGAAAAGCGCCGACCCTATCGCAAGGTGTCCGCTACTGCTTACGGGGAGATATTCCGTCAGTCCTTGCACGATGCCCAGGACCAAGGCCTCAAACCAACTCATTCGGCACTCTTTTTCTCTTTACTCTTCTTCAGTATGCCCACAATCATCAAGCCGAAACCAATCACGGTTACCACCGGAGCAACCACAATGCGGCGCGTGCTGAATATCTCCGGATTGAAACCGGCTGCATCCTCCGAGCCTCCACCGCTCATTAATATAAAGCCGATAGTAATCACCACCACGGCAATCGCTATCAGAATGAAATTCTCCTTTCCGAAAGCAAAATCTCTTTTAGCCATCTCTTTTTCTATCATATATAATACAATTTATCTACTCCCATGCGGAGATATTTGTTCACCGCCACCACGGTAGCCACTACCGAGAGCAGGATGCCAAGCACAAACACTGCCCCGAAGACCACCAACAAAGCTTTCACATCCAACAGCCCTACAAAGCCCTCCAACTCGCGCTGCAAGTAATACAACGCACCAATCAGCATCAATATTGCCAACAGCGACGCTAAAATGCCGTTCACTATGTTATACCCCACAAAAGGTCGTCGGATAAAGCCGGCAGTGGCGCCCACCAGCCTCATGGTGTGAATCAAAAAACGCTTTGAATAAATCAGCAACCTGATGGTGTTGCCTATCAACACAAACGATATGGCCATCAGCACTGCGGCAAGCACCAAGAGGATTATGCCCACGCGCTTCATATTGTCGTTCACCATCTGCATCATGTCCTTTCTATACAAAAGCTCGGACACCGAGGTGTATGCCTTTATCTGTTTCTCTATGCGTTGCAAACTGTCCGGATTGGCATACTCCGAGCGCAGCTTCACCTCTATGGAAGCCTGCAGGGGATTGAAGCCGAGAAACGTCTCGGGGTTCTCGCCCAGCTCCTCTTCAAGCTCCTTCGCAGCCTGCTCTTTCGAGATATATGTAGTGGATTTGATGAACGGCAGAGCCTCCAGGTTCTTCTGCATCTTCTTTACATCGGGTTCCTTGAGGTCGTCTTTCAAAACGATGGAGAAGGCAATGTTTTCTTTCACATAAACCGACAGCCTGTTCCCAATCAGCCCCATCAACATAATCAACCCGAGAAGGAACAACACCAAAGCTATACTTATAATGGATGTAAGACGGGCATGAAAGAAAGAAACCATGCCAACTTTTTTATTTCCGGACATCAGAGTGCAACCTTATTGTTATTGGATAAATCAGGGAGATACGCGCAGCGCACATACCCCCCAATATTTCCGCAAAAGAACGAAGAATTAGTGAGACCTTCGGCGGATTTCAATTCTTTAACCATTCACAGGCTCCACCTCCTCGCCAAACAATGTGGCAGAAGAGGCTTTCACAATCCTTAAGTTCACAAACTGCCCCACCCGATGGTTGCCCTTATCGAATATAACCACCTTGTTCTGGCTGGTGCGGCCAAACAGCTGTTCCCTCGAACGCTTCGAGAAGCCCTCCACCAATACTTCAAACACCTTGCCCACGTCGCGAAGGTTGCTTTCTTCGGAGAGTTGGTTCTGCAAGTCTATCATGCCTTGAAGCCTGCGCACCTTCTCTTCTTCCGGCACGGTGTCGGGGAGATGACGGGCGGCATAGGTGCCCGGGCGCTCCGAATATTTGAAGAGGAAGGCGGCGTCGAACCTCACCTCACGCATCAATGAGAGCGTTTCCTCATAGTCTTCCTCCGTCTCCGAATGGAAGCCGCAAAACAGGTCTGTGGCAATGGCTGCCTCGGGCACTATGCGGCGGATGGCTGCTATGCGGTCGAGATACCACTCGCGGGTATACTTGCGATTCATCACCTTCAGTATCCTTGAACTTCCCGACTGGGCGGGGAGGTGGATATACTTACATATATTATTATGTGCGGCAATCACTCTCAGCGTGTCGTCGCTCATGTCTTTGGGGTGAGAGGTAACAAAGCGGATACGCATCCCGGGCACTTCCTCTGCCACGCGTTCGAGCAGCATCGGGAAAGTCACCTTCTCTCCCGTCTCATCTTCGTAGGCATACGAGTTGACGTTCTGCCCCAGGAGGGTCACTTCCTTGAAGCCCTTGCTCTGCATGTCGCGTATCTCGCGAAGGATACTCTCCACGTCGCGACTCCGCTCCCGTCCACGGGTATAGGGCACAATACAATAGGTGCAGAAGTTGTTGCACCCGCGCATTATCGACACAAAGCCGGAAATATGCACGCCTCCCATCTTCAGCGGCATCACATCCTTGTAGGTCTCCTTGGTAGAGAGCTCCACATTGATGGCCTTCTCGCCACGTTCCACTGCGCCAACGAGGTTTGGGAGGTCCATGTAAGCATCGGGGCCCACCACCAAGTCGGCATGATGCTCCTCTATCAACTTCTCCTTCACCCTCTCGGCCATGCATCCCAGCACGCCCACTATGAGATGCTTCTTCTTGCGCTTCAGCGAGCGGAAATACTGCAGGCGGCCGTAGACCCTCTGCTCGGCATTGTCGCGCACCGAGCAGGTGTTCACAAACACGGCATCCGCCTCCTCAATCTTGTCAGTAAGCGAGTATCCGTCCATCTGCATGATGGAGGCCACCACCTCACTGTCTGCCACGTTCATCTGACACCCGTAGGTCTCGATAAACAATTTCTTTTCTTCTCTTTCGGCTGCAGATTTTAAGTCTGCGCCATTCTCTTCGTTTGTCATCTGATAAAAATGTTTCGTGAAAAAGTCCCCAAAAGTAGTAATTATGAGGCACAGAACGAAACCTCCGTGAGCCCCGGCTTCCTTCATGCAGCTTGTGCGGAAGAGCGGATTGCTGCAATCTTGCTCCATGCAGCTTGCACGAAGAGCGGATTGCCGCATTCTTCTTCCATGCAGCTTGCACGAAGAGCGGATTGCTGCATTCTTGCCTCATGCAGCTTGCACGAAGAGCGGATTGCTGCAATCTTGCCCCATGCATCTTGCACGGAGAGCGGATTGCTG
>CAVGKO010000128.1:0-5104 GCA_963629885.1 Anaerobutyricum sp. | reverse complement strand
GGCTCGCAAGAGCAAAAAACCACCCCGGTGCTGAACTCCGGCGAGCTCGCAGGAGGTTTTCCCCCGCAGAATTAATAGCTATAGGCGCTTTCGCTATGCTCGTAGATGTCGAGGCCTTCCTCTTCCACTCGCTTGTCCACCCTAATGCCAACCATCTTGTCCACCACCTCAAAGAGCACGAAGGTGACAACGGCGCTGAAGACAATACTTACCAAGGTGGCTACGACCTGCACCCAAAGCTGATGCCAATCGCCATAGAGGGCTCCCGCCACTCCGTCGATGCCCGTCACATATCTCGTGGCAAATACTCCCGTGAGGACAGAGCCGATGATACCACCAATGCCATGCACTCCGAAGGCATCAAGGGCATCGTCGTACTTGAACCTTGCCTTCACCACTGCCACCATGAAGAAACATATACAGGTGGAGATAACCCCAATGCAGAACGCCCCGAAGATGTCGGTAGTGCCTGCCGCCGGGGTGATGGCCACAAGTCCGGCAACAGCTCCCGTACATACACCAACGGTGGTAGGCTTCTTGTTTACCACCCAGTCGATAATCATCCACGTGGTGGCAGCTGCAGCCGTGGACACATGAGTCACAAGAAAAGCATTTGCAGCCAAGCCGTCGGCAGCCAATCCGCTTCCCGCATTGAACCCGAACCATCCGAGCCAGAGGAACGACATACCCATGAAGACAAAGGTGATGTTGTGAGGAGTAATGGGGTGACCGGCGCGATAGTCATCCCTCTTGCCTACGCACAGAGCCATCACCAAAGCTGCCACGCCGGCATTGATGTGCACCACCGTGCCGCCGGCAAAGTCTATTGCTCCCATCTCCTGGAGGAACCCTCCGCCCCACACCCAGTGAGCCATCGGAAGGTATGCCACCACTACCCACAACACCGTGAAGAGCACATATCCCTTAAACTTCACCCTCTCGGCAAACGCCCCAAGGATAAGCGCCGGGGTGATAAGCGCAAACATACACTGAAACATAACGAACGTTAGCTCCGGAATACCCGTAGGCATAATCGCATCCAAGCCTATGCCGCGAAGGAAACACTTGTCGAAGCCTCCCATCACACATGCCAAGGGGTTACCGCTCTCGGCAAACTCCGTGGAGAAAGCCCACGAATAGCCAAACGCAACCCATATAAGACTTACCACCGCCACAATAAACATCGTCTGCATCAGTATGCTCAAGATATTCTTCTGGCGAACCAACCCGCCGTAGAAAAGCGCTATGCCGGGGATTGACATCAAAAGCACCAGGATGGTTGCCATTATCATCCATGCCGTGTTGCCCGTATCAAGTATTGTCAATAATAAACTGCTCATAATATCTTTCTTTTTTCTTGTTCAACATCATTTCTCCTGCTCTGCATTATAAAGCGCAATATCGCCCCTCTCCCCCGTACGGATACGCACCGTGTCGAGCACCGGTATCACGAAGATACGGCCGTCGCCCACCTCGCCCGTATGAGCTGCCCCCTGTATGGCTCGAATCGTAGGCTCCACGTTCTTGTCTCTTACCACGATGTTCATCAGCACACGCTCAATGCTGCTGGTGTCGTACATTACACCACGATAGATACGTTCCTGACGCATCTTCCCCTCTCCTCTTACATTATAATAAGAGAACCACTCGATGTCGGCAGCCAAGAGAGCCTTCTTGACTTCCTCAAACTTCGACTTGCGGATAATCGCCTCAATCTTCTTCATAACTCACAATCTTTTATTCTACATTAAACCATTCTATTCAATCGCCAAAATGTTTTCCAAACAATGTTTTTGGTTTCACATTGTCCTTATTCCGCCGCAAAGATAATGCAATTTGTCAGCATTAATAAAATAATTCAAGCATTTTGTTTGTTATTTTCTCTCCCCGGTTTCCATTCTGTCTTTCTGCGCCCGCAGTCTTCCTTCAAAACGTAAGCATTGAGGGTTGCGAAGCTTACCTTTTGAAAGAATTCTTCCCCCAAGATGCCCTCCCGCATCCATTTTTGCCGTACTTTCGGCTCCGCAAAAACGACAGTCTCGGATGAACAGCTATATAATCCTCTCCATAATTGCCCTCTACTTCGGCATACTGCTATTGGTTGCCCGCATCACGGGCAGGAAAAGCGCCACCAACGATGCCTTCTTTCTCGGCAACCGCAAGTCGCCATGGTACATTGTGTCAATCGGCATGATTGGCACGTCGCTATCCGGCGTGACCTTCGTCTCCGTGCCGGGAATGGTGCGCAGCATCGATATGACCTATATGCAGACGGTGTTCGGTTTTTTCTTTGGCTACATCGTCATCGCCAAGGTGCTCCTGCCTCTCTACTACAGACTGCGCCTGACGTCCATCTACTCCTACCTTGAGGGGCGCATCGGGCGAAGGAGCTACCTGGCGGGAGCATCCTTCTTCTTTCTCTCGAAGATTGTGGTGGCGGCGGCAAAGCTCTATATCGTGGTTCTAATCCTACAGCACTACGTGTTCGGCGCATGGAACATACCCTTTTGGGTGACGGTTGTAATAAGCATCTTCCTCGTATGGCTCTACACCTATCGCAGCGGCATAAAGACAATCATTTGGACCGACACCCTGCAGGCCGTCTGCCTCGTTGCCATGCTTATCGTCATCATTTGGGGAGTGAAGGATGCCCTTGGGATAGATTTCAAAGGGATGACGCAGGTGATAAGCGAGAGCCCGCATTTCCGCATCTTTGAGTTCCACGACTGGCAGAGCACGCAGCATTTCGTCAAGCAGTTCTTCAGCGGCATATTCATCACTATCGTCATGACCGGTCTCGACCAAGACATGATGCAGAAAAACCTCACCTGCAAAAGTCTCCCGGAGGCGCAGAAGAATATGTATGTCTACGGCTTTGCCTTTACGCCCATCAACTTCTTGTTTCTCTCCCTCGGCATACTGCTGCTCAGCCTCGCCGCACAACAGCATATCGAGCTCCCCGCACTGGGGGACGACATACTGCCGATGTTCTGCACCTCGGGGCTCCTGGGGCATTCCATCTTGGTGTTCTTCACCATCGGTATCATTGCGGCAGCTTTCAGCAGTGCCGACTCGGCGCTTACGGCTCTCACCACCTCCTTCTGCATCGACTTCCTTGGCGTGGAGAAGAAAGAGGCAGCACGTGCCAAGCGAACCCGAGAGATATGCCACTTATGCATCTCCGTACTCTTTGCCCTGATAATTCTTGCCTTCAAGGCGATAAACAACCGCAGCGTGATTGATGCCATATATATAATTGTATCCTACACCTACGGACCTCTGCTGGGGCTGTTTGCCTTCGGACTCTTTACCCGGAAGCATCCGCGCGACAAATATGTTCCTTACATATGCGTCCTTTCGCCTCTGCTTTGTTTCACCCTCGATTATTTGGCAAAGCAATACCTTGGCTATATCTTTGGCTACGAAATGCTGATGCTCAACGGAGCCATCACTTTCCTCGGGCTATGGATAGCCTCCTACAATCACAAAACAGCAAAAACATAAGGATATGGAAATAAAAAGTGCAGAATTTGTTGTCAGCAACACGGATGTAAACAAATGCCCCATGGATGGGTTTCCCGAATATGCCTTCATCGGACGAAGCAACGTTGGCAAATCCTCCCTCATCAATATGCTGACGGGCAAGAAGGGATTGGCCCTAACATCGCAAAAGCCGGGTAAGACACTCCTCATAAATCATTTTATCATCAACGAGAGCTGGTTTTTGGTGGACCTGCCGGGCTACGGCTTCGCCCAGCAAGGGAAAGAAGGACGCGAGAAGCTTAGGCAAATAATCGAGAGCTATGTGTTGTATCGCGAGCAACTAACCTGTCTGTTTGTCCTTCTCGACTGCCGCCACGAAGCACAGAAAATAGACCTCGAGTTTATGGAATGGCTCGGCGAGAACGGCATCCCCTTCGCCATCATCTTCACCAAAACCGACAAGATAAGCAAGGGTCGCCTCGCTGAAAACACCAATGCCTACCGCAGGAAACTGCTCGAAACATGGGAAGAACTTCCTCCGATGTTTTTCTCCTCCTCCGAGAAAAAAGAGGGACGCGACGAGATACTCGGCTACATCGAGAGCATCAACAACAGCCTTTAGACCCCAATGCCCCAAGGCGAACCATCCGCCATATACCGAAAAAAAGAGGAATGCCCCTTTCGGACATCCCTCTTTTCTATTTTCTTACAAGCACCTTATGCTTCCGCCACTATTTCCTTGATGGAAACATACGAACGGTTTTCCTTACCTCTGCGGAAAGTAACAACACCGTCCTTCAAAGCATACAGCGTATGGTCCTTGCCCATGCCAACGTTTTCACCCGGATGATGAACTGTGCCTCTCTGACGAACCAAAATGTTACCGGCTTTGGCAACTTCGCCACCGAAAAGCTTAACACCTAATCTTTTGCTCTGTGATTCACGGCCGTTCTTTGAACTACCCACACCTTTTTTATGTGCCATTTCTTCTTTTCTCCTTTCAAACGTTAAGCAACAATTTCTTTAACACTCACTTCGGTGAACTGCTGACGATGACCGTTCAGCTTGCGGTATCCCTTTCTTCTCTTCTTGTGGAAAACCAATACCTTATCACCCTTTACCAGCGGAGAGAGCACTTCGCATACTACCTTCGCTCCTTCTACGGTAGGAGTACCTACCTTAACCTCACCGTTGTTGTCAACCAACAACACTTTGTCAAACTCAACAACAGCACCGCCTTCGGCGTTCTGAATGTGATGAACGAACAACTTCTTTCCTTCTTCAGCTTTAAACTGCTGTCCGTTAATTTCTACGATTACGTACATCTGTCTTTTTCTATTTAAACAGGTTATGCCCCGGGGGTGGATACATTCGAAGTATCACTTGTCTACCCTCTGCAGATTCAGTGCGCGAAGGTATGGCATCCTGACTTATTATGCAAATATTGCCGAGGCTTTTCTTTAGAACTTTTTCAGTTCTTGATACAACCGTTGCACGGGCAACCCCATCACGTTGTAGAACGAGCCGTCGATAGCCTCCACCCCAACGTAGCCAATCCATTCCTGTATGCCATAGCCGCCGGCTTTGTCATACGGGCGATACTCGTCCACATAATAAAGGA
>CAVGKO010000127.1:0-5159 GCA_963629885.1 Anaerobutyricum sp. | reverse complement strand
CTTTGAGCGGCAGCTTGTCGACAATGTTCGAAATCTCCACCCACGGCTGACCTGCCTGTAGGCGCACCGAGCGTGAGACACCGCGGCAGCCAACGGCTTTGGATGTAACCAATATTTCCACTGCCAGGGGACCGTTCTCCACCACCGATATGTTCTTCACCGTGTCGGCCTTTGGGTCATCCACGTTGGCAGGCAACCATGCGAAGGTGTTTGCACCCTCTGCCACGTAGTTATAATCACTGCCTTTCTTCTTGAGCGTAACGATATTGCCTGAGGAAGGGTCGATGTGGACAGTGAGCAGGTCGTTTTCGAGTGTGGTACCATCCACGCGGCAACTGCCCGAGAGTGTGCACTCTCCTTCCACTACGCGGAAATGGGCGGAGCCAAGAGCGGGTACCTCTTGAACCTTAAACAACAACTCGCCGGTGGAGAGACGCTGCGACAATAGCTCCTTGCCGTTTTGGTCAATCACCTTGTTGCCTTTCTTGCTGTCTTTTGCCGAGAGCTTGACTACACCGCCCATGGGCCATGTATGCATGTTGAACACGGCAATGCCGCCCTTCGACGGACCTTCGGGAGCTTCGCCTCCACCCATCGATTTGTCGGTAACGGGTGCAAGAACCATATCCATCATATCCAGCGAACGTTCTTCGGCTTCAAGGAAAAGGTCTTGTTTCTTTTTCCATATTGCATCCTGGAAATACGGGTCTTCGGGATTCTCGAAACACCAGGTGTGCTCTGTGCTGAGAAGTACGTAGCGCCATGCCTCGTCGAAGTCCTCACGCGGAGCCTTTGAACCGTCGGCGAGCATCGACCAAATTGTCTCCGCCTGCACCAGCCGTTCCTTGGCGTTGCGGTTCTTGGCAGTCAAACCGGCTGCTGTACCCAGTCCGTCGGTCCAATACTCTGTGTAATCGCCCGATACTGTAGGCAGACTGTCGCCATACTTCTCTTCAATCATTGTCATTATCTCATGTCCACCGCAGACGCGAATCTTGGGATAAGCATATTTGTCGTTCCATTCCTTCACTGCGTATGGTATATCTGCGTCCAAAGGATTGTTGTCCCACAGTGACCATGAGAAAACAGCGAAGTCGTAGGGGTAGTTCTCCTCCTCCATCTTCGCAAGTTTGTCGGTGAAGTCGACGTTGGCTGAGCCGGTGCGAATAACCTTGGGCACCTTGCGGGCATCGCGTTGACCAAACCACGGGCGCCCTGTGGCTCCACCCTTCTTCATGCTGCCGCTGTTGCCATAACCTCCGGGTTGGAAGAAGAGCACCTTCGACTTGCCGTCGGGACCAACCCACCAGAAGGGCTTGCCGTCCATACCGAAGTTGTGGGCATTGCCTGCGCGGTCGGTGTTGGGCCATGAGATGATATATTTTATCCCTTCCTGAACCATGACAGGAATCAATCCCCATGTCATACCGGGGATGTCGAACTGCTGAAACACATCCGAGGGTGCGCCACTGAGTTGTTGCATCTTGCGCGAGAACTCAAAGAGATGAAACAGTTCCTCGTCAACGCAGACGCTGGTGTTGGTGTTAACGTAGCTGGCGTCGAGACATAGCCAACCTTTCTTCAGGGCGTCTACCATCCTCTCACGCATATCGGGATTGGAGTGCCACAAGCGCTCCATGGGCCAGCTAACCTCCGGGTTCCACACAAACCGTGAGCCATCGGGATGGTTTCTTGTCTCCTCGGCAAGTTTCATTCCTTCTATGACATTGTTTTTATGCAGCTCCTCCACGTTTTTCTGTGTGTTGGTGTAGCCCACATCCACGTGCGCGTGGTTGTAGAGATACACATTCCAGTGACGCATGGGCGCTACGCTAACCTTTTGCTTGTAGGTCTTGTCTGCCCCACGGAGAGTGATGCTCGCGTCGTATTTCTTGTTTGTAGGGAGCGAAGAAGGGAGCATCACCTCCACCAAGGTGGAGTCTTTGGCATCGAGATTGAAACTGCTCTTCTCTGTTTTACCTTTGGCTGATACCTCAACCTGGAGGTTACCCTTTAGTTCATCTCCTTTGAGCTTGATGGTCACGATGCGTCCGGGCGTGCCGTCTGCTCTATAGCCATAGAGTGGACGCACCTGGTAGTCAATCGCAACGGGTTTGATGTCTGCCCTTGCCGTAAGGGTCACTATAGACAACAAAAGACAAATACCTACATGCGTGTTTTTCATTGTTATTTCTTCTTTTTAAAGTCCGACGGGAAATTTATCTCGTTGATTATTTTGCCACCTTTGAGGCGTATCCATGTTTTGAAGCCCTCCGCTCCTTCCGTGAGCTCAATCACGCGTGCGCCGTTGCCTTCGGGAAGGTTGAAATAAGAGGTCTGGCCTCCGGAGTAACGTCCGTAAGTCAGGAGTATACCTTTCCAATAGGCGGCAAAGTCGTCGTCGTGGTCGTGGCCCACAAACACAGCCTGCACGTCACCCATCTCTTTCATCGAGGCAAACATGCCGGTGTTGAGCGCGGGTGAGCAAGACTTCTCCCTACGTGTGCCGATGAGATAGGTCTTCTCGTCGGCTGCCGCCTGGTTGTATTCCGGCAGCGGGATATGGAAGAAAGCCAAGGAAGGCACCGGAACGCCTCCGTTATACTTGGTAAACTCCTTGCTGCAACGGCGATACCACTCCACTTGGTCGAAATGAATATAGTCGTAGCCCCCGATACCTTCCACATGGCAGTAGGCGTTAGAGTCCATGCAATAGAGCACATTGAGTATCTTCCGGCCATCAGAGGATTTGATAACGAGAGTGTAGTTGCAGGCTCCGTGCACTCCGGACACAGAGTCGGAGAGGTTGTAGGGCATGGTCTTGGCAATGTCGAACAGCTCGCCGCGAGTCAATCCCTGCTCGTCGTCGTGGTTGCCAAACATTATGCCGTAAGGTATCTTGCGGTCCACAGAGAGTTGAAGCATGGCTCTCAGTCCCTCTTCAGCCGGTTTGCCTGTAACAATGTCGCCGGTGTAGAGCACAAGGTCGGGTTTCTCGGCGTCGAGCACTTCGTTGGCGCGTTCGAGGGTTACGTCGGCTCTTGGGTCACCGTATACAAAATGCAGGTCGGTTAGCTGCACTATCTTAAACTTCCCGTCTTTGTTATACTTCAGTTCTTGTTGTTGTGCCGAGGCAGAAAGCAATCCGCCGAGGAGCAACATCACGCTCATGAATATCTGTTTCATCGTATTTGGTTGTTTTTTGTTTTGTTGTGGTTGCAAAATAGAGGCATCACTCGTTGAACACCGGCATGGGCCTGCCAATCCACACCTGCGGTTGGGTCAAGCCAAGCAGTTTGGCAAGAGTGGAAGCGCAGTCGAACTGCATCATACTTATGTTGTCGAAGCAAAGACCTTTCTTTATGGGCTTACCTGAGATGATGAAAGGCGTCTCCATCTCCATCATTGTCATCCCGCCATGTCCTTTGTCGATGCCGCCGTGGTCACCTGTGATAACAAACACCGTTTCGTCCATCATGCCGGCTTGCTTCACTGCCTCAACAATCTCGCCGATATAGCCGTCGAGCTCCTTCAGCTTGTCGTAGTAGCCCGGAGTGTCGTGCCCGGCAGAGTGGCCCACGTGGTCGGGGTTGTCGAATATCACTGCAAAGAGATTAGGCTTCTTTTCGGTGATATATTTCACAGCCATGTTTTTCAGCGCCACCGAATCTTTTGTGTAGTCAGGGCCCTGCTCCCAGTAGTTGAAGGCAAGAGTGTCGATAACATATTTGATGCCGCTCCAGTCGTATACACAACCTATCTCAGCCTCGGGATTTGCCTCGCGATAGAGCTGGAAGACTGTGGGGAACGTGCCATGCTGATTTAACTCGCGCGAAGGAAGTTCGGGAGTCTTTGAGCCCCAGGTGGTGTATCCGTGAAGTTCCGGACAAGCACCCATGAACATCGACGCCCAGTTCAATGCACTTGAGGAAGGAAGCACGGAGCGTTTCTTAAGGGTGTAGGCACCTTCTTGCATAAACCCCTTTGTGACGGGCATTATTGCCTTATCCATACTATAAGCCCCCCATCCGTCAAGGCCAATCCAAATAACATGTTTCGCCATCGGGCGGTTACCCTCTTCTGCTTTATTACAAGAGGTAAACGTCGCAGCCACGGCTGTAGCCATCACCGCAGCCAAAGTACACAATAATCTTTTCATGATTTCTCGGTTTGTTTTGTTTCCTATTATTTAATCTCAAACTCAGCCCACATTGCTTTATGGTCGGTAGGCCATACGCCAGCGGGCTCAATAAACTTGTCTTTACCTGTTTCCTCCACGCGTTGACTCCGCACGATGGATTTCTTGGGACCAACCACGGCTGCGTCTTTCAGTTTGAAGCCTTTGGCGGGCTTGAAATAGATGAAGTCGATGCGGTCTCTCTCGTCAGCCTCGGGTGCCCAAGTCAGTTTCTTCACCTCCACGCCGGGGTTATCCGAAGGAAACGAAAAGCCGGGGTGCGTCACGGGGTCGGGATACATCTCGCGATAGGCATCCTTGAATCCGTTCTCTGTCAAGAGGACGGAGCAAATCCAGTGCACCACCGCACCGTTGTGCTCCCAAAGGTCTTTGGTCTTTTCCGTCCAGTCCAGGTGTGAGGGCTCATTGAAATCACCCCCGAGGATGATAGTGTTGCCCTCTTCTTTCTTTGCGTCTTCAATCACGCCGCGTATAGTCTCGTCTCTTAATGATTCGTTGTTCACGCGCTCAATCTCGCCGGCATCCACCACGGGAGCATCCATCTTCTTCCACGACACGCCGCTGTATCCCCTAGACATGTAGCAGGCATAGTGCGTATAGTCCAGGTGTGCGGAATAAAGGGCAATGGGATGGCCCTCCACATTTATCTTTGCTTTCAACACGCGCACAGCCTCCTGAGGCGAGGCAGCAACCTCATACTGCTCGGTTATCTCGTATTTGGAGAGCACAGCCACGTCTATCGGACTTTTCTTTCCATAGTAAGACACGCCTCTCTTGTTTAGTTCATCCAAGAATCTGGGCACAAAATCTCCGCTCACCTCACACAGCAATACCACATCGGGGTTAAGACGACATACTTCGTCTGCCACGGCACTGAATCCGCCTTCAACCACTGCCGCTTCCTGCCACACATTCATCTGAAGAACGGTGAGTTTCTTGCCTTCCTTACAACCCATAAGGA
>CAVGKO010000126.1:0-5172 GCA_963629885.1 Anaerobutyricum sp. | reverse complement strand
GAAACACTGTACTCTTCTTTCCCGCCAACCCGCGGCAGCTTAGAAACACTGTACTTTCCCTTCCCGCCGGTTCGCGGCAGGCTGGAAACACTGTACTCTTCTTTCCCGCCAACTCGCGGCAGCTTAGAAACACTGTACTTTTCTTTCCCGCCAACCCGCGGCAGCTTAGAAACACTGTACTTTCCCTTCCCGCCGGTTCGCGGCAGGCTGGAAACACTGTACTCTTCTTTCCCGCCAACTCGCGGCAGCTTAGAAACACTGTACTTTTCTTTCCCGCCAACCCGCGGCAGCTTAGAAACACTGTACTTTCCCTTCCCGCCGGTTCGCGGCAGGCTGGAAACACTGTACTCTTCTTTCCCGCCAACTCGCGGCAGCTTAGAAACACTGTACTTTTCTTTCCCGCCAACCCGCGGCAGCTTAGAAACACTGTACTTTCCCTTCCCGCCGGTTCGCGGCAGGCTGGAAACACTGTACTCTTCTTTCCCGCCAACTCGCGGCAGCTTAGAAACACTGTACTTTTCTTTCCCGCCAACCCGCGGCAGCTTAGAAACACTGTACTTTCCCTTCCCGCCGGTTCGCGGCAGGCCGAAAACACCTCACTATTGCTTCCCGCCGGGCGGATACTAAAAAAAGAAGGGGTTGCATCGCATATATCACGACACAACCCCTCTTTTACTCAAATAAAACTTCCGGTTTCTTACCAAGGAGTGATGGTTACGTTGCGGAATTCAACTTCCTTGCCTTCGCTCTGGAGACCGATAAAGCCTTCCTTCTGCTTGTTCCAACCCGTGTTCTGGTATACGCCGTTGATGTAGACGTTAATCTTGCCGTCCTTAACGTATACGTTGGCCTCGTTCCACTCGCCGGCAGGCTTCTCGCTGCTCTCGGCATGCTTCCTTACAATGGGGAACTTGGGACGCTCCCTCTCGCAGAACTGAATCAGGTCGGAACCGCCCAGCAATACAAAATCACCTGCATTGCCTGCCTGAAGCTGACACTCTATGCCGTTGGGGAAGGGGTTCTTCGGCTCGGCGATAAGCAGGAAGATACCACTGTTGGCTTTCTCTCCGCCGTTCGGCCAGCGCCATTCAACATGCAGGGTATAGTTGCTGTATTTCTCCTTCGTATACATATACCCAAACGGATTACCCTTAATCTTGATTACTCCGTCGCCCACAGAGAATACATTCTCGGCAGGGGTGTTTCCGTCAACTACAAAGTTCCAGTTCGAAAGGTCTTTTCCGTTGAACAACTTCTCTGTCTTCTGAGCATTTGCACTGCCAAAGCAGAGGAACGCGGCAACCACTGCCGCAAACGATAACATTTTTGTTTTCATGATTAATAATATAGTGTTAATTGGTTATAAGCTTACGATAGCGTATGCGCTTGGGGGCAATGTCGATGCCCTGACGGCGCTTGTATTCTTCATACTCGGAGTAGGTGCCCTCGAAGAACACCACGTTTGAATCACCCTCGAAGGAGAGTATGTGAGTGCATATACGGTCGAGGAACCAACGGTCGTGAGATACCACCACGGCACAACCCGCGAAGTTTTCCAATCCCTCCTCAAGGGCGCGGAGTGTGTTCACGTCGATGTCGTTGGTAGGCTCGTCGAGCAACAATACGTTGGCCTCGGCCTTTAGGGTGAGAGCAAGGTGGAGGCGGTTGCGCTCTCCTCCCGACAATACCCCGCATAGCTTCTCTTGGTCTGCCCCGGCAAAGTTGAACCGCGAGAGATATGCCCTTGAGTTAATCTCCTTGCCTCCCACACGGATGAACTCCTGTCCACCCGACACAACCTGAAAGACTGTCTTCCCCGGGTCAATGTCTTTATGTGTTTGGTCGGCATATCCTATCTTCACCGTCTCGCCCACGTCGAACGAGCCTTTGTCGATGCCTTCCTGACCCATTATCATCTTGAATAATGTAGTCTTGCCGGCTCCGTTGGGACCTATCACCCCTACAATGCCGTTGGGGGGAAGCATGAAGTTGAGGTCGTCGAACAACAGCTTGTCGCCAAAAGCCTTCGCCACATGCTGCGCCTCAATGACCTTGTTGCCCAGTCGCGGGCCGTTGGGGATAAATATCTCCAGCTTCGATTCTCTCTCCTTCTGGTCCTCGTTGAGCAATGCCTCGTATGAGTTCAGACGGGCTTTACCCTTTGCCTGACGTGCCTTGGGCGCCATGTTTATCCATTCCAACTCTCTCTCCAAAGTCTTGCGACGCTTGCTGGCTTGCTTCTCCTCCTGTGCCATGCGCTTGGTCTTTTGGTCAAGCCACGAAGAGTAGTTGCCCTTCCAAGGGATGCCCTCCCCGCGGTCGAGCTCCAGAATCCATCCTGCCACATGGTCGAGGAAATATCTGTCGTGCGTGATGCAGATAACCGTGCCGGCATATTGCTGCAAGTGTTGCTCCAGCCAGTCAATCGACTCGGCATCCAAGTGGTTGGTGGGCTCGTCGAGCAGCAATACGTCAGGTTGCTTAAGCAGCAGTCTGCAAAGAGCCACCCTACGACGTTCTCCTCCCGACAGGGTGTCTACCACTTGGTCCTTAGGCGGACAACGCAAAGCATCCATGGCCCGCTCCAATCTGCTGTCAAGGTTCCATGCATCCGTGGCGTCTATCTTATCTTGAAGTTCTGCCTGGCGGGCAATCAGCGCATCCATCTTGTCTGCATCTTCCAACACCTCCGGGTCTGCGAACTTCTCGTTCACTTCTTCGTATTCTTTCAGCGTATTCACTATCTCTTGTACGCCTTCTTCCACAACCTCCTTCACCGTCTTGCCCGCTTCAAGCTTCGGGTCTTGCTCAAGGTATCCTACCGAATAGCCGGGCGAGAACACAACCTCCCCCTGATATTCCTTCTCTATACCTGCAATAATCTTTAGCAAGGTAGACTTACCCGAGCCGTTCAGACCTATGATGCCAATCTTGGCACCATAGAAAAACGAGAGGTAGATGTTCTTCAGCACTTGCTTCTGAGGCGGAAACGTCTTGCTCACGCCAACCATTGAGAAAATAACTTTCTTGTCGTCTGCCATGTTGATTAATGTTTGTTGTTTGTCGTTTCTGCTACAAACATACGGAAATATCTCCGGCTACGAAAGTTCTTGGGGGTGGAGAATGGGCAAAAACCTCCTCGAATATTTGCATAATATAAAACCGCACCCTACATTTGCGACCGCATTGGGAAACCCAATGCATCAGGTTGATTCGCTAGCTCAGCAGGTAGAGCACATCCCTTTTAAGGATGGGGTCTTGGGTTCGAACCCCAAGCGAATCACTAAGCAAGACTCGGTGAAATCGGGGTAAAGGGAACAGCTCCTGCAATTGGTATTGTGGGAGTTTTTCTTTTTTAGGTGGTTCTCCAAGTGATTTGAACCTGTGGTTGTTCTCAATATGAAAGAGTCGGTACGGATATTTCGTTTCATCATCGTGGGTACGTTGAACGCCATTATTGTTGCCGTGGTGGTTTGGGCACTGATGGATATGCTCGGCTGCAATTACCTTTGGTCGAACGTTGTTGGCTACACTGCCGCACTCATCAACAACTTCTTTTGGAGCAAGTATTGGGTGTTCTCTTCCCATGGGGGTAAGTTCAACCGCGAGATACCGCTATTCCTCTTGGCCTTCGGGTGTGCCTACGCCATGCAATTTCTCTCGTTGCTCTTGATGGTGGAAGTGGTAGGGATGAACGAATACCTTGCGCAGTTTCTTGGTCTCTTTGTCTACGGCGCCGTCAACTTCGTGATGAACCGGCGGATTACATTCTTTGAGAAATAAGAATACGTCTTATCTTTTTCGTTCGTATATTTGTCGGCATAAACATTAAAACATTGTTTGTACCATGAAACATTCATTCTTAGGGGCGCTGTGCGCCTTATTCTTTTCACTATTCTGCGTATGCCAAGTGGATGCGCGCAAACCTATCAAGACGTTGCTTATTACCGGGCAGAACAATCACAATTGGCCGGTTAGTCACGTTGTATTGAAACAAATCCTTGAGAACTCCGGTCGTTTTACCGTTGATTTCGCCATATCACCTGCGCAAGGGAAAGATATGTCGGGGTTCGTGTTAGACTTTACGCCATATGAATTGGTAGTGCTCGACTATAACGGCGATGCTTGGCCGGAAGAGACCAACAAGCGTTTCCTCGAATTCGTTGAGAAGGGTGGAGGCGTTGTTGTCTACCATGCTGCCGACAATGCTTTCGCAGGATGGCCCGAGTTTAATAAGATATGTGCCCTGGGCGGCTGGGACGGTCGCGACGAGAAATCGGGCCCATATGTATATTGGAGCAACGGACGATTGGTGAAGGATAGCTCAGCCGGCCCCGGTGGTTCACACGGGCAGCAGCATGAATATGTATTGAACAGCCGCTGCAAGGACCATCCCATCATGAAGGGTCTGCCGCTTAAGTGGCGTCACACCAAAGACGAGCTCTACGACCGCATGCGTGGTCCGGGCAACATTGGCGATTTGCTCTATACTGCTTATTCGGATAAAGAGACCGGCGGGTCGGGTCGCGAAGAGCCGCTGATTTTCACGGTTGACTATGGCAAGGCTCGTATCTTCCACACCATGTTGGGGCATGCCGGTGCCACGATGGAAGACAATACAGCAATGCAATGCACGGGATTCCAGGTTTTGTTGCTCCGCGGTGCAGAATGGGCAGCAACGGGCAAGGTTACTCAGAAGGTACCGAAGGATTTCCCGACAGAGGCACAAAGCACCTACCGCAAGGATTATAAAGAGAAGAAATAACACATAACATATCAAACATTGGATGAGCCTTACTCCGAGGGATTCGGGGTAAGGCTTACTATTCCGTCCTCGAGCGTAAATTGCTCGTCGTGCTCAGCCAAGAAACGAATGACGGTGATAAGCTTGTCGGAGGGGAAGGGTTGGCTCTCCGTTAGTTCCACAGCAGGCACCGGTCCGTTGGCAAGCGCTTCCAAAAGGGCCTCACGTATGGCATTGAAAGTATAGTTGTTCAGTCCCGAATCGTTCTTTGCCAAACAAACATCACAACAGCCACAGTCACGTGAGTCTTTCTCCCCGAAATAGTATGTAAGCATACGGCTTCGGCAGATTCGGTCTTCGTTGATATAATCTATCACCTTACTTATTCTGGTTTCAGTCCGTTTCTTGCGTTCTTCGTATACAGAGCG
>CAVGKO010000125.1:0-5199 GCA_963629885.1 Anaerobutyricum sp. | reverse complement strand
CTTCTTGGCCTTGCGCACGGCGGCTGCCGTATGTACGCTCTGACGTGTCACGAGGCAGGTACCTTCCAGTTGGGCAAGCAGGTTGCTAATCTTTAGCGGATAGCCGTTGAGTGCGATATTACGCCCGTAGGGACAGGTTGCTGTGGGCATACCCTCCAATGTGGTGGGGGCCATCTGTCCGCCGGTCATGCCATAGATGGCGTTGTTTACGAAAATGATTACGATGTTCTCGCCACGGTTGGCTGCATGGATTGTCTCGGCTGTACCGATGGCAGCAAGGTCGCCGTCGCCTTGGTAGGTGAACACCATCTTGTCAGGGTTCAGTCTCTTTACGGCAGTGGCGATGGCAGGGGCACGTCCGTGGGCAGCCTCTTCCCAATCGATATCAATGTAGTTGTATGCAAAAACGGCGCAACCCACAGGGGAGACACCAATAGTCTTTTCTTCCATTCCCATCTCGGCGATAACCTCGGCAATAAGCTTATGTATCACACCGTGACTGCAGCCGGGGCAGTAGTGCATGGGATTGTCGTTCATCAACTCCGGCTTTGTGTAAACCAGGTTCTCCGGCTTTATTATTTCGTTTAGTTCCATATAGCGTTGCTTGTTTATCTAATAAATCTCAGTAGATATTGAACCAACCTGAAGCATACGGCAGCCCCTCCGAGATAGAGGAATGCATGGCGGTCGTCAACCGCAAAATAGCAGACGATGGCTGTGGCTGCCAACACAAGAAAGAGGATGGTCAGTATGCTGTCTGTCTTACTTCCGCGTGTCATTTCAGTAGCTTTTCTTTTAGTGCGTTCAGTACTTCATCCGGAGTGAACACTATGCCACCAAGGCGGCCGAAGTGCTCAACCTTAACTTTTCCGTTAACAGCAAGGCGAATGTCTTCCACCATCTGACCGGCGTTGAGCTCAACGGAGAGCATCCCCTTCACCTTGTCGGCAAGATTGGCAATGGCCTCTTTGGGGAACGGCCATAGGGTGATGGGGCGAAGCAAACCAAGCTTGAGACCACCTTCGCGGGCAATCTCCACTGCCTTCTGGCAGATACGGGCTGACGACCCGAAGGCTACCAACAAGTATTCTGCGTCGTCGCACTGGAACTCCTCGTAGCGCACCTCGTTCTCTTCAATCTTGCGATACTTGGCTTGGAAACGGAGGTTGTTTTCTTCCATCTTTGCAGGGTCGAGCTCGAGGGAGGTGATGATGTTGACCTTGCGGTCTTTGGGTTTACCCCGTACAGCCCACGGGCATTCACGGATAATCTCTTCTTCGGTCTTGCGAGGACGGAACGGCGGCATCACCACCTTCTCCATCATCTGACCAATGATACCGTCGGCAAGGATGATTGCCGGGTTACGATATTTGAATGCGAGGTCGAACCCCAGCCCTACGAAGTCTGCCATCTCTTGCACTGAAGAGGGAGCGAGGGTGATAAGACGATAGTCGCCATGCCCGCCACCTTTCACCGTCTGGAAATAGTCGGCTTGGCTTGGCTGGATTGTCCCCAGACCGGGACCGCCACGCATCACGTTCACGATAAGACAGGGGAGCTCTGCCCCTGCGATATAGGATATACCTTCTTGCTTAAGGCTGACACCGGGGCTCGAGGATGAAGTCATCACACGCTTGCCTGTGCCGGCACCGCCATATACCATATTTATTGCTGCAACTTCGCTCTCGGCTTGCAACACAACCATCCCGGTTGTCTCCCAAGGCATCTCTGCCATCAAGGTCTCCAGGATTTCCGATTGAGGAGTGATGGGGTATCCGAAGTATCCGTCTGCACCGTAGCGAATGGCTGCATGTGCAATGGCTTCGTTGCCCTTCATTAGTTTTATCTCTTCTGCCATAGTTGTTTTATAATTTTACCTTGTAGATAGTCAGACAGCCGTCGGGGCAAACCACTCCGCAACTGGCACAACCGATACAAGCATCCGGATTCTTCATATATACATAATGGTAACCTTTGTTGTTTACCTTACGCGGGTGTAACTCCAAGACTTCGCTGGGGCAGGCAACTACGCACAAATCGCATCCCTTGCAGCGTTCTTGGTTGACAACGACCGCTCCCTTTACTTTTGCCATGTTAATTAAGAATTATGTTTTTCCTGTAAAATGAGCCGTAAAGGTGGGAAATAATGTTGTAAAAACAAACCATTGCCGCCTGATTCTTGTCTTTGCATGGGGTGTATAAGGCTGGAAACACTGCATTCTGGGGCTTACACGTGATGCATGAGCTTAGAAACGGTGTGTCTTGGAACTTACACCACGTGTATGAGGCTAGAAATAGTGTGTCTTGGAACTTACACCACGTGTATGAGGCTAGAAACAGTGTGTCTTGGAACTTACACCACGTGTATGAGGCTAGAAACGGTGTTCCCTGGAACTTGCACGTCATGTATGGGATACGTTATTCTTCACGACACGGAAATATCACATGGTGCATAAGCTCGACATTGTAGCCGCGCTTCTCGCACCGCTTCATGTCTTTTTTAAATCTGTTGGAAAAACGAGCTTTGTATTTCACGACATCAAATCTTTCCAAAGTTCTTCAACATTGGTATAAGCCTTCGAAACCTTCCCTTCCTTAACCTCATCTATGGCTTTGTCGAGTCCACACTTCTTTTCTTTGCGTACTCTTACGTTTCCGCCCATACTCTTCACCAATGCACGTATGGCAGATACGTATTGTTCCGGAATGGAAATTTCGACTGTCTTTAGAATTGTTGTTTCCATGATTGATTGTTGTCGTTGGTTTTATGCGTCAAAGGTAAGGATAAAACAGTAATCTCAGACTCAGTTGCTGTTGCTTTTGTCTTTTAGGAACTCTTTGGTCAGTTCTTGTGGGGGGATGATGCGTTGTTCTTCCCTTGAGAACTCGCCGGGGTGGATGTCGCAGTCTTTGAAAAACATCTGCATTTCTTTCGAGGAGACATGTTTGATGTGCTCGGCGAAGTGCTGGATGTCGCCGTTCATCATGTGGCATATGGTTAGGAAGAAGTGGAGCTGGGGCATACTGGGTTGAAACCTGCATACCTCATTGAGATATTTGATTGCTTCTTCAAAGTCACCGTTCACGCAAAGATATTTGCCCGCGCGGAGGAGATGTTCGCATTCCTCAAGCGGGAGACTATCCTTTTGGGCAAGGATATCGAACAATCGCTTTGAGGCATCCTCGGCATCCTCTGCCCGGCCCACTTTTGTGTAAGCCAAGGCGAGAAAAGAAAGCACTTGGATGCTTTGCGGAAACAGTCGGTTTATCTTGTCGAGATGCCCGGCTATATCCTTATAGCGCTCTGTCTCTATGCAGCATTGGATGAAATTGATGTAGACTTCCGCATCATTGGTTGCCTTATCACCGTCAACAAGGCTCTTCAGCTGGTTGTATGCGCCCTCGAAATCCTCCAACATGATGTAGCAATCCGCCAAGAACGGTTTGATGTCGTCCTCCATACCGTGCTCGATGGTTTTATACATCTCCACAGCCTTTGCGTAGTTCCCGTTCTTGTAGAAACAATAGGCTCTCATCAGTTTTAGCTCCGGGTCTGAATCGTCGCATGTGGATGCAAAGTCGAGTGCCTCGATGGCCTTGTCGTATTCCGCCTTAATGGAGTAGAGCCGCCCCAACGAGAACCAATATTCGTAGGAGTAGGGGTCTTTGTCGATAAGCTCGTTGCACAATGCGATTGCATCGTCGATACGCCCGTCCTCTTCCAAATAGAAACACTTCTCTTCCTTCAATACGAGATTGTCGGGAAACAGCGCCATGCCGCGACGCAAGAAATCGCGTGCCTCGTTATCCATTTCCAAATCGGATAGGATAGGGGCAATATGCTCGAATATGTCCTCCGTGTAGTCGCAGTCCCCCTGAATCAAATCCTCCGTATACCTAACAACCTTGTCGTATTGTTTGGTCAGGCAATAGCACTCAAGCCTCAGTTTGTCGGCCTCCGCATCGTGCACCCGGGCGATGGACTCAATTAAGCGAAGCGCCCTGTCGTAATCTTCCAGAAGGATATAATAACGGCACTTGCGGAGCTGCAAATCCGTATTGCCGGGATGAAGCTTAAGCCCTAGCACCAAAACATCCTTATAGTGGCTATAGTCGTCATCGTCCTCAAAGCCGCCCAATAGCTCGTCTATCTCATCCGCGTCGAAATAGGGTTCTCTCCCCATTTCGGTGGCAGACAGATAACGTTGCAACAAACGAGAGGCTTTGTTATTCATAGGCTACGGATAAGAGGGGCTGCCTCAGGCTTTGTCTTTCACCTTGCTCCAGGTGTCTTTCAGCGACACGGTGCGGTTGAAGACAAGCTTCCCGGGCGTAGAGTCTTTGTCTACATTAAAGTAACCGATACGCTGGAATTGCAGATAATCCAATGGTTTGGCATTGGCCAGATATTTCTCCACGTAGCAGTTCTTGAGCACCTTCAGCGAATCCGGGTTGAGAATCTCCTTCATGGCATCCAGTACCGAGCAACCTTTAGCTTCGCAAATGGACGAGATTTCGTCGCGCGGGTTCTCCACATTCCACAATCGGTCGTAGAGGCGAACCTCTGCCTTAAGGCTGTGAGCACAGCTCAACCAGTGGAGCGTACCCTTAACCTTGCGGTTGCTGTCGGGCATGCCGCTGCGTGTGTTGGGGTCGTATTCGCAGTATACCTCCACCACTTCGCCGTTTTCGTCCTTCTTGCACCCGGTACATTTCACTATGTAGGCATTCTTAAGGCGCACTTCCTGTCCCGGTGTCATGCGGAAGAACTTCTTCGGAGCATCCTCCATGAAGTCGTCTCTCTCCATCCACAGCTCACGGCTGAACTCTATGGTGTGGCTGCCTGCCTCCGGGTCTTCGGGGTTGTTGATGGCCACCATCTCTTCCACCTTTCCTTCCGGATAGTTGGTGATGATAAGCTTCACCGGATTGAGCACGGCAGATACGCGGGTGGCACGTGCGTTCAGGTCCTCGCGTACGGCGCTTTCAAGCAAGGC
The DNA here is from genome assembly GCA_963629885.1 of Anaerobutyricum sp. Lineage (GTDB taxonomy): Bacteria > Bacteroidota > Bacteroidia > Bacteroidales > Tannerellaceae > Parabacteroides. The sequence goes on along the minus strand of CAVGKO010000125.1, from coordinate 202 downwards.
AAACTCGTTGAGTGCATCGTAGGTGGTATAGCCAATCTTGTCTACAAACTTACGGATAGACTCGGGGGAGTAGCCGCGACGACGGAAGGCACAGATGGTCGGCATACGGGGGTCGTCCCATCCGTCCACCAGCTTCTCTTTTACCAAGGTGAGCAGGTTGCGCTTGCTCATAAGCGTATAGCTTAGGTTTAGCTTGTTGAAC
>CAVGKO010000124.1:0-5205 GCA_963629885.1 Anaerobutyricum sp. | reverse complement strand
CGAGCCATATCCGATGTTGTATTTGTCCATCATGTCAACCACATTCATTATCACCTTGGGGTTGTGTGTGGCGTCGCCGTCAATCTCCACGTAGAAGATATGTCCGCCGCGGGTAAGCTCGTGGTAAGGAGCTTCCACCTCAGCCTTGTGGCGTGCACTGCATTTATAATACACCGGAACATGGTTCGAGTTGGTGTAGTAGTCGCGGTCGGTGATGCCCTTCAGCGAGCCAAACTCCTTGCGGTCGCGCATGGTGAACTTACCCGAGAGACCTTCGGCGGGAGTTGCCAGGATACTGTAGTTGTGCTGATACTGCTCCGAGAACTGGTTGGCACGGTCGCGCATGTAGGTCACAATCTTGAGCCCCAGCTCCTGTGAGGCGGCATCCTCGCCATGGTGCTTGCCGGTGAGGGCCACAAGGCATTCTGCCAACCCGATGAACCCGATGCCCAGTGTACCTTGGTTGATTACCGAGGCAATGGTGTCGGTGGGTTTCAGCTTCTCGCTGCCGAGCCAAAGGGAACTCATCAAGAGAGGGAACTGCTTGGCGTAAGCTGTCTTTTGGAACTCCATGCGTTCGTGCAGCTGACGTGCTGTGATTTCAAGCATATTGTCGAGCTTGGCAAAGAAACGTGCTATACGCAGCTCGCGGTCTTCGATGTTCATGCATTCAATGGCAAGGCGCACGATGTTGATGGTGGAGAAGGATATGTTGCCTCGTCCGATGGATGTCTTCGGTCCGAAACGATTCTCGAACACACGGGTGCGGCATCCCATTGTTGCCACCTCATAGAGATAACGCTGCGGGTCGTCGGCCTTCCAGTCCTCGTGGTAGTTGTATGTGGCATCCAAGTTTAGGAAGTTGGGGAAGAAACGGCGGGCAGTAACCTTGCAAGCCAGCTCGTAGAGGTCGTAGTTGCGGTCCTCGGGCAGATAGCTCACGCCACGTTTCTTCTTCCATATCTGGATGGGGAAGATGGCCGTTTCGCCATTACCCACACCCCGGTAGGTGCTTTTCAGTATCTCGCGGATGATGCATCGCCCTTCGGCAGAGGTGTCGGTCCCGTAGTTGATGGAGCTAAACACAACCTGGTTGCCACCACGCGAATGGATGGTGTTCATATTGTGGATGAAGGCTTCCATCGATTGGTGTACACGTCCCACTGTCTTGTTCATTGCATGCTGAATGATGCGCTCGTCGCCGCTGAGACCATCCAAGGGGCGAGAGATGTAGTCGTCAAGTGCTACGTTATATAGATGAGAATAGTCTGCCCCGTTGAGCTCCTCAAGGTTCTTTATCTCTTCGATGAAACTGTTGCGCACGTAGGGAGCAAGATAGAAGTCGAATGCGGGGATTGCCTGTCCGCCGTGCATCTCGTTCTGCGCAGTCTCAAGGGAGATACACCCCAGGATACTTGCTGTCTCGATACGTTTGGCAGGGCGCGACTCGCCATGTCCGGCAGAGAAGCCATACTTAAGGATGCGGTCCAAAGGATGCTGCACGCAGGTAAGGCTCTTGGTGGGGTAGTAGTCTTTGTCGTGGATATGGAGGTAGTTGTGGGCAACGGCATCTTTCACGTCTTCGCTCAAAAGATAGTCGTCAACGAAAGGCTTGGTTGTCTCGCTCGAGAACTTCATCATCATGCCTGCCGGCGTGTCGGCATTCATATTGGCATTCTCGCGAGTTACGTCGTTGGATTTGATATTGATTATCTCGAGGAATATGTCGCGGGTCTTGGCCTTGCGGGCAATGCTTCGTTGGTTGCGGTAGGCGATATATTTCTGGGCAACGTCTTTGCGGCTACTGTTCATCAGCTCCAGCTCAACGGCATCCTGTATTGCCTCAACTGTCATTTGCGGCTCGCCCTTAAACGAAACATGGTCGGTGATTTGACGGATAAGCTGCAGGTCTTCCCCCATTTCGGTATGCAGCATTGCTTTTCTGATTGCGGTGGCTATCTTTTCTTCGTTGAACCCAACGATACGCCCATCTCGTTTTACAACTGTCTGTATCATGATAAAATTGATAAAAGGATTATTGTTTTTTTTGTATGCGACAAAGATATGTTCATTTGCTGTAAAGTTTTCCTTTTGGAAAACTTTTAACTCTGTTAAAGTCGCCAAGTGGTTGAGGCATAGATATGGGAAAAGTTAAAACGGAAAACTCCGCGGAAAGCCCTGTCATGAAACTTTTCTTAAACGGACTATTTCTTGGAGCAAGAAACATGCGACGGAAGTCTCAGCGCCACGCGCTGAAGCAATAATTTCTCTGCTCTTGCAGGGTAACAATAAAAATTCTCTACATTTGCCTCCGAATCGGTTTCGTATTGCTCGACCGGGTGATGCGAATTAAAAGGGAATCGGGTGGAAGTCCCGGACAGTCCCGCTGCTGTGAAGCTCCGTTCATCATTCTGAAAATGACCAATGCCACTGACGTTTGTCGGGAAGGCTTCAGAATGGGAGTCAGTCAGAAGACCTGCCATTCGTCAATAGCTGATTTTCTCGTGGGTTAGAAAAGCTGCTGAAAAGGGGAGAAGGTTTTCTCCCGAACAACATTTTAAGTAATTGATATGATACGGAAAGTATTGGTCGCAAATCGTGGCGAGATTGCGTTGCGTGTGATGCGTTCTTGCCGAGAGATGGGGGTATTGTCGGTGGCGGTGTATTCGGAAGCCGACCGCACATCCCGACACGTGTTTTATGCTGATGAGGCTTGCCCTATAGGTCCTGCCTCTTCCAAGGAAAGCTATCTGGATATTGAGAAGATAATACAGGCAGCCAAGCTCCATAAGGCAGATGCCATCCATCCCGGCTATGGTTTTCTTTCGGAGAATGCAACTTTTGCCCGAAGGTGTAAGGAGGAGGGGATAGTTTTTATCGGTCCGAATCCAAAGACGATAGAAATGATGGGTGATAAGATTTCTGCCCGCAAACGTATGATTGAGGTAGGCGTACCGGTGGTTCCCGGCTTGCAGAAGCCATTGGAGGGTGCCGAAGATGTAGCACGCTCTTGCCGGGAGATTGGATTCCCGGTGATGCTGAAAGCCTCGATGGGTGGCGGAGGGAAAGGAATGCGCATCATATATAAGGAAGAGGATGTAGTGGAAGCCTATAATGCCGCCAGAATGGAATCTCTTGCGTCGTTTGGAGACGACACCGTGTATGTGGAGAAGCTGGTGGAAGAACCTCATCACATAGAGTTTCAGATTTTGGGCGATAATTATGGAAATGTTATCCACCTCTGCGAACGAGAGTGCTCGGTGCAACGGCGAAACCAGAAAATTGTGGAAGAGTGCCCATCGCCGTTTATGACTGAAGAATTGCGGAGGGAGATGGGAGAGAAAGCCGTTGCGGCGGCAAAGGCTGTTGGCTACGTTGGGGCAGGCACCATCGAGTTTTTGGTGGACAAGCATCGGAATTTTTATTTTCTGGAAATGAATACCCGTCTGCAGGTGGAGCATCCTGTCACGGAAGAGGTGCTAGGTATAAACCTTGTAAAGGAGCAAATCCGGATTGCCGACAACGAGCCGCTCCATATCCGTCAGGAAGAAGTCGTTCAGCGTGGGCATGCCATTGAATGCCGCATCTGTGCGGAAGATACCGAAGCTGGCTTCATGCCTTCGCCCGGCATCATCAGACAGCTGACGGAGCCCAACGGCATCGGCGTCCGTGTGGACAGCTATGTGTATGAAGGATATGAGATACCGGTTTACTACGACCCGATGATTGGTAAACTGATTGTATGGGCAACGAATCGCAGGTATGCCATCGAACGTATGCGACGAGTGTTGCACGAATACAAGATTACCGGATTGAAAACCAATATCAGCTACTTGCGCAGGATAATGGACATGGCGGATTTTGTGTGTGGCGAATATGACACTTCTTTCATTGCAAAGAATGCCGAGCAGTTGCAACATCCGGTGAACAAGAGTAACGTTGAGACCGAGAACATAGCAATGATTGCCGCTTATATCGATTACTTGGTCAACCTGGAGGAAAACAAATCCACTCTCTCGTCCGACAATCGTCCTATCAGCCGTTGGCGTGAGTTCGGGCTTCAGAAAGGTGTTTTACGAATCTAAAAATGAACCGTTCGTTATGGAAATACATATAGGGAAAAGGGTGGCTGACATCTCGTTGGTCAGCAAAGACGGTAATAAGGTGCAGCTGACAATAGACGGAGTTACTTACAACGTCGACATCGTAATGGCGGAGAATGGTCTCTGTTCCATTTTGCATGAGGGTAATTCGTATAATGCCGAACTGATTCGTGGCAGCAACGGCAAAAGCTATACGGTGAACACCCATTTCAGGTCGTATGCCGTAGACATTGTAGATACGCAGGCAAAGTACCTACGTATGCGCAAGAGGAGCGAGGAGCGGCAAGACAACAAAATTGTCTCGCCCATGCCGGGGAAGGTCGTGAAGGTGCCGGTAAAGAAAGGCGATAACCTGAAGGCCGGAGACATTGTTGTTGTGGTAGAGGCGATGAAGATGCAGAGTAATTACAAGGTAAGTGCTGACTGCAGGGTGCGTGAGGTGTTTGTCAAGGAAGGCGACACGGTGGCAAGCAACCAGACCCTTCTGTCGTTGGATCTTGGAGAGGAGGAGTAAAAGATGGGAAAAGAACAATTGTATAAAACATTCGAAGAACTTGATAAGGCGGCGTTGCAGGGAGGCGGTGTTGCCCGTATAGAAAAGCAGCATGAGGCGGGAAAGATGACAGCCCGCGAAAGGATAGACACGCTGTTGGATAAAGGAACGTTCAACGAGTTGGACAAAATGGTGGTCCACCGCTGCCGGGATTTCGGTATGGACAAGAACAAGATTTTGGGCGACGGAATTGTGTCGGGCTACGGCAAGATAGACGGGCGGCAGGTCTTTGTTTATGCATACGACTTCACTGCCTATGGTGGGACGCTGAGTGCAACTAACGCTGCCAAGATAGTGAAGGTGCAGCAGCTGGCGCTAAGAAATGGTTCACCGGTCATCGCCCTTAACGATTCGGGCGGTGCCCGCATTCAGGAGGGCGTGAACAGTCTGGCGGGATATGCCTCCATTTTCTATCAGAACACGATGGCTTCGGGTGTGATACCTCAGATTTCAGCCATCTTGGGGCCTTGTGCCGGCGGAGCATGCTATTCCCCGGCACTGACGGACTTCATCTTCATGGTAAAGGAGAAGAGTCATATGTTCATTACC
>CAVGKO010000123.1:0-5270 GCA_963629885.1 Anaerobutyricum sp. | reverse complement strand
AGAGAGGAGTTCATTCATTACGAGTGAACTCCTTTTTCTATTTATATACCCCACTTATCCGGGGCTCCATCGGCGGTTATCTACCTGCCATCGGGCATGATGGTGGGGGCGGAGTGGGGGGATTTTTTTAGGATGTTTTCTAGGAGGGGGCCAACGGGGAGTTCGATGAAGAACTTATTGCCGATTTTCACGGAGGGTGTGACGATAGGTTCCATTCGCCATCGCCGTTGGAAGCTGTCGTAATAGTTCCTTGCGCCCAACTTCACGGCTATTCTTCCTTGGTCGTATTTAACCCACCCGCCGTAGGAGGATGTCTCTACGAAGGGGAAGGCAGCCATGGAGAAGTAGGGGGTGTTGTTGTAGATGTTGCCAAAGACGCCGACGGACCATTGCGGCGAGAAGTGATATTCAAGGGCACCGCTAATGCCCACTTGCGTTCTCACCCCCAGTGTCTCGTATTGATTTGCGACGACGCCCGTGTGGAGACTAAGGTTATCGTTCTGATAATTGAGAAAGAATTCAACGCTGCGAGCATCCAAGAGGTTGATGTACGTATTCCGTGACGACGAGGCATAGAGTCCGAGATTCTTTGCTCCAAACAAGTCGCCTTTCAGCATGTAGGAATTGGGAAGAAACATCATGGGGGCGGAATCCGGGGCTTTGAGCGAATCCTTATTGAGAGTGGGGGAGACGATGCCGTAGGGCTTCATGTCCATATTGTTGTTGGGCGCGACTTGCTCCGACGAACGGGCTGTGGTGTCGTCAGGGGCAGTCAGGGACTTCCCGCCTTCTACGTTTTGCGCAAAACAAGTGATGGCCACAAAAGAGAGAGCAGCCGGGAGGATGACTTTTCGTATGAGCAGGGATATCATCGTGATGTTAAGCTTCGTTTTTGGATGATGGTTTGGAGATGGCCTCGCGTTTGTAGCGGGCGATTTGAGCGTTCATGGTGTTGATGAAATCAAGGTAGGGCTCGCCACCTTCGAGGAGAACGAGTGCATTGACTTTGCTGATGAGCTTGCGGTAGGCATTGTCGGTGGCGGCGCGGGCTGCCAGGGTTGCTCCGGGAAACTTCTTGCTTTGTTCCGTGTTGCGCTGAAACATTAGGGTGTGCACGTTTTCGTTAGCCTCCTTCATGGCGGCAACGAGAGTAGAGATGCCGAGCGTGGCGACTTCGTTCTTATATTTCGTTTCCAGTCCGTCGATGAGACTCATCATGAGTCCGGTCTGCTGGTCCAAGCTGTCGCTTGAATGGATATTATAGTGCTTGAGATTATCCCAAAGTTTCTCTGCCGCGTTTTTGATGTCGCCGTTGGGGACTGCCAGCAGGCTCTTCACTACGCTTTTGTAGCCGGTGTAGCAACCATCGCGAAGCGAGTCGTTTTCGCTGATGAGTCTCGTCAGCTCACTTTTCTTCAACGTCCTTATACATTCGCCTTCTCTCTCGAAGGCAGCTTTGAGCGCCGCGATGTCGGAGGAGAGTTTGGCTTTTAACCCCTCGTTTTCCTCAGCTCGTTCAACAACAATCTGAATAAAGTTGTAATGCGCCCCGTTTGTCAGTCTCGATATTGCAATCTTATTTATTCCGCTCTCCATAACACAATAAATTTAGAGATTCATAGTCAATTGGTTTTCGCAAAGATAGAAAAGCATCTAAACAATCTCACCAAATTTTCGTAAAACTTTTGAAGCGCTTCAAAAGAATGATTGAGAACGGGTGAAACTTCTGAAGCACTTCGAAAGAATGACGTAGAATGGGTGGAACTTCTGAAGCGCTTCAAAAGAATGGTGGAGAATGTGTGAAGCTTTTGAAGCACTTCAAAAGAACGGCGGAGAACGGGTGAAACTTTTGAAGCACTTCAAAAGAACGGCGGAGAACGGGTGGAACTTTTGAAGCACTTCGAAAGAATGGCGTAGAATGGGTGGAACTTTTGAAGTGCTTCAGAAGAACTACTGAGAGAGGATGAAACTTTTGAAGCACTTCAAAAGAACTGCTGAGAGGAGATGAAACTTTTGAAGCACTTTCCCCACCTTCCCGAAGCCGGGGAAACTTAAACGGGGAGCTTTACTAAGTCGCCGAAACCGGGGACATGCTTGATGGACCTATTGGGACCGTATTCGCCGGCGAAGACATGTGCGCAGGCAATTACTCCGCCATTGGTGAAAGCGCGGAGACTTCAGAAAGGGCGATTCTTATCACCGCCTCGGTTTTTTGGAGGTTTGGTCTTTGTCCGGGGAGGGTTTCTCCGGAGACTTCTCGGCCATCTTGGCGGCTTTCCTTGCGGCGGCGTATTTGTTGTACTTGACGTATTTGCCGGGGCGGAGCTTGGCGGGTTTCTTTTTCTTCGTTTCCGTGGTCTCGCCCGTCTCCTTGTCTCTCACCTTGTCTTTTCGCTCTGCTTTCCTCTCAGTCTTCTTTTCTGCTTTCTTCTCTGCCCGGGGTGCTTCGCCGCCAAAGATTAGTCCGCGTGTGCGGCCGGAGCCTGTGCGGGCATGTTCGGTGGCGTGGAGGGAGTCGACCCTCACGTCGTCGAGCATGATGACGTCGGAGGTGTCGGCCTTTTGCCCCACCGTTGCTCTCTTTCCGTTGATGGTTACGCGCCCCATTTCGATAAACCTGTCTGCCTCTCTACGGGAGCAAAGACCTGCGTCGCTGAGTAGTTTGTTTAGCCTTATTTCCATATTGTTTCTACGTTTTTACCCCGGCAATGTGGCCGGTATCTGCGCTGTTTGTTCGGGTTACAAAAGTAGGAATTTGTGGCTTTCTTTCGAATTAATCTCTACCTTTGCCTTATGCTTGAGATAGGAAAACATATAGAAAGACTGTTGGTGACGCACGATTGCGTGATTGTACCCTCTTGGGGCGGCTTCGTGCTGAGAAGCCTCTCGGCAGTGTGTGATAGGGAAGGACATATGTTCACACCCCGGCGGAGGGAGATTGTTTTCAACGCTACGTTGACGCACAACGACGGGTTGCTCACCGAGTCATACATGCAGACATACGGGGTGGACTATAATAAGGCGCAGCTGATGGTTGACGAAGACGTTGCGAAGATGAAGGCTCTGTTGCATGAGGAGAAGACCCTAAAGATGGGTGCGCTGGGAAGGTTCGACCTTGGCAGCGAGGGCCAGATGGTGTTCTATCCCGGAAACTCGCCGGTGCTAAGCGTCGATTCCTACGGCTTGGAAACCTTCCACATGACTCCGCTTCAGCATATCCACGAAGGAGAGAAAAGAGATACATTATATATACCCGTTAGCAGGAGGTTTCTCCGCGTAGCTGTTGCCTCGGCAGCCGCCGTGGCATTGTTCTTCTTGGTGTCGACCCCGGTAAGGGATGTGGAGCGCTCGGCATACACGGCAAGCTTCGTGCCCTCGATGGTGATGGAGCAGGCTCCCGTGGCAGAGCCCGCAGAGGCAGAGCCAAGTGGAGAAGCCCCGAAGATGGCAGTGGAAGAAGCCCCCAAGAACATAGATGCGGAGCTTGTGAAGGCAGAAGCCCCGAAGGCCATGCCCGCCGGAAAGAAATATCATATAGTTGTTGGCAGCTTCCCCTCAAAGGAGCAGGCAAGCAAGTTTATGACGGAAAACAAAGGTGACGCCATGGATTTTAGCATGGTGGAGCGCGACGGGAGATGCCGCGTGTGTGCCTACACCTTCAGCAATCGCGAGGAAGCCGAGAGCCGCTTGGCAACGCTTCGCACCAACGAGAAATATAAAGACGCCTGGCTCTTTATCTGCCGCTGATAAATCCTAAAAACAAGATTTAATATGAAACTAAAGGTTATTATCCTCTTGATGGCCCTCGTGTCGGGTTCGCTCGGTGCACAGCAGACCATCCACTACAATGCGTTTTCGCATAACGACTATTCGCGTGAGCACCCGCTGTTTGATGCCCTCTCTTTGGGGTTCAACTGCGTGGAGGCTGACTTGTGGTTAATCAATGGCGACTTGTATGTCTCTCACGACTCTGTGGGGCCCGACCCTGATATCGCCTTCGACAAGCTATACCTCCAACCCCTGGTGGAGAGAATCAAGAAAAACAACGGTAAGGTTTATCCCGGCAGCGACCGCCCCTTCTATCTTATGATTGACTGCAAGACCGACGGCGAGGTGATGTATCCCATCCTGAAAAAGAAGCTGGAGGCCTACGAGAATCTCTTCTGCCACGAGAAAGACGGCAAGCTGATAGAAAGCTCGGTGTTGGTATACCTCTCGGGTGACAACCCACGTAAGGCCATTGCCGCCGAGACCAACCGCTTTATCTTCCTCGACGGCAACCTCAAGGACCTTGGCAAGGGCTATCCGGCAGCCTTGATGCCTGTCATAAGCGACAACTACTCACGCTATATCGATTGGGACGGCAAGGGCGAGATGCCCCAGGACCAGCTCGAGAAGATGCGCGAGTATATCCGTCAGACTCATGCCGAAGGTAAGCTCTTCCGTTGGTGGGGCGCACCCGACAAACCTTTGTTCAAGAAGTTCTTCATCAAGGAGAAGGTGGACCTTATCGGTGCCGACGACCTGAAGGCGCTTAGCAAGATTCTCAATAAGTAAGAACACTCAAATCATTAGGAAAATGAAAAAACAAAACAAGCGATTGCTCTCATTGGATGCCTTGAGGGGGTTCGACATGTTCTTTATCATGGGCGGCTCGTTGCTTCTCGCCTCGTTGGCAGTGATGTTTCCCGACTCGGGGTTTTGCCAGGAGTTGGCCACTCAGATGAAACATGTGGAGTGGGACGGACTGACGCATCACGACACAATCTTTCCTCTCTTTTTGTTCATCGCCGGTATTTCGTTTCCCTTCTCTCTGCAGAAGCAACGCGAGAGCGGCAAGAAGGATGCCGATATATATAAGAAGATAATCACCCGCGGACTGAAGCTGGTGCTCTTGGGCGTTATCTACAACGGACTGCTCAGCTTCGACTTCGCACATCAGCGCTATGCCAGCGTGTTGGGCCGTATCGGCTTGGCTTGGATGTTTGGGGCATTGATATTTGTCAACACACGTGCCATAACACGTGCTTGGATTACGGCAGCGCTCTTGGTGGGCTATTGGCTGTTGATGGCTTTTGTGCCTGCTCCCGACGGCGGTGGCGCCGGTGTGTTCACCATGGAAGGCTCCCTGGCGGGCTACATCGACCGTATGTTGCTGCCCGGCCGCCTGAACTCAGGCATACACGACCCCGAAGGAATCCTCTCGCTCATCCCCGCTATCGGAACAGCCCTCTTGGGTATGTTTACGGGTGAGTTTATCAAGATGGATA
>CAVGKO010000122.1:0-5297 GCA_963629885.1 Anaerobutyricum sp. | reverse complement strand
GGGCAATGCCGCGTGCGTAGTAAGCCTGTACCAAGAAAGGATTTTGTTTCAGACACAGAGAGCAATCTTCCTCGGCTCCCTTATAGTCGTCGAGATTGATTTTGGCTACGGCACGATAGAAATAGGGCTCGGCAATCCAAGGTTTTGCCTTAATCACCTGATTGAAATACTGTATTGACAACACATAATCTTCGAAATACAACGCATTACGTCCGATAGCCAGCACTCGATTCGTATTAATCTGCGCCGACATCATCAACGAGAATGTTATGAATGTCAGGAATAGAATTGTCTTTTTCATCTGATAGCCCTCCCCTCTTGGGATTAGTCCAGATTATCCATTCATCGACGCCAAAAATTCCATATTGTCAAGCGTCTGCTCCATACGGTTCTTCACAAACTCCATGGCTTCGAGAGAATTCATGTCTGAGAGATATTTGCGAAGTATCCACATACGGTTCAGCGTGTTTTCGTCCTGCAGCAAATCATCTCTACGAGTACTTGATGCAATGATATCCACAGCCGGATAAACACGTTTGTTAGACAGCTTACGGTCGAGCTGCAACTCCATGTTACCCGTGCCCTTGAATTCTTCAAAAATCACATCATCCATCTTCGAACCCGTTTCGGTCAATGCCGTTGCCAGGATTGTAAGGCTACCACCGTTCTCAATATTACGGGCAGCGCCAAAGAAACGTTTAGGTTTCTGTAATGCGTTGGCATCCACACCACCGGAAAGCACCTTACCGGAAGCGGGCTGAACAGTATTGTAAGCGCGCGCCAAGCGGGTGATTGAATCCAGAAGTATAACCACATCGTGACCACATTCCACCATGCGTTTTGCCTTGTTCAATACGATGTCGGCAATCTTAACGTGGCGGTCAGCCGGCTCATCGAAGGTGGAAGCTATCACTTCTGCATCCACGCTACGAGCCATGTCGGTTACTTCTTCCGGACGTTCGTCAATCAACAGGATAATCATATAAACCTCCGGATGATTGGCGGCAATGGCATTGGCAATATCTTTCAAAAGCATTGTCTTACCTGTCTTGGGTTGTGCCACAATCAGACCGCGTTGCCCCTTGCCGATTGGTGAGAACAAATCCACCACACGAACTGCAATATCGTCGTATACCTTCGGCGACTTACGTGCCGTAAGCATAAACTTCTCGTTGGGGAAGAGCGGCGTCAGGTGGTCGAACGGAACACGGTCGCGCACATCCTCCGGCGAACGGCCGTTTATCTTGTCAACTTTTACAAGCGGGAAATACTTCTCTCCCTCTTTCGGCGGACGAATGGGACCTTCCACAACGTCACCCGTCTTCAATCCAAAGAGTTTAATCTGCGACTGCGAGACGTAGATGTCGTCAGGAGAAGTCAGGTAGTTATAGTCTGATGAACGAAGGAATCCATAACCGTCGGGCATCATCTCCAACACACCCGTACCAGTCAGGATACCGTCAAACTCATATTGTCTCTCCTGCGGCGCATTGTTGTTGCCCCGCTGGTTGTGGGCATTCTGATTGTTTTGCTTGCCGGGGTTTTGGCGTGGAGCATTCTGCCCCGGTCGATGCTGCGACGCATTCTGTTGCTCCGGTTGCAAGGAGTTTGCTTTCTCCTGTTTTGCAGACGGGGTTTCTACGGGGAAAAGCTGGTCGAGAAGCGTTTTGGTATCCTGGTGCTTAAACACGACCCTCTTGGATTCTCCACCTGTAGACGTTTCGTTGGAAGTCTCCGTCAAAGAATTCTCTTGAATGTCTGTGGCTGCTTCCTTCGGCTGTTCATCAGAAGCATCTTCTGCCACAACCGGTGGCAATAACGGCTTCCGCGTTCTTTCCTCCACAGGCGAGGGTTGAGAGGGATTTATTTTTGCGGTTTCAGGCTGACCTTCCACCACAACGGCTGCTCCCGCTTCTTTGTCTTTCTTCCCAACGCGTCCTCTCTTTTTGCGCTCGGGCTTTGCAGTTTCGCCCTCAGAGGGTTCTACAGCCACGGCGGTTTCTTTTGTTTCCGTCTCCGGCTTCACTGCTTTTGATTTACGTCCGTTTTTCGAAACTTTCTCGGCATCTGCTTCAGGAGAAGTTTTTTGCTTTGCCGGCCTTCCGACCTTTTTCTTCTCTCTCTCCTTGGCCTTTTCGGCTTGCATTCCTGCATACGAGATGGCTTGTTCGTCCAAGATACGATAGATGAGTTCTTCTTTTTTGAAAGAACTTATCTTCTTAATTCCCAATTCTCCCGCTATGCTCTGCAATTCGGGAAGAAGCTTTTCATTTAGCTCTAAAATGTTATATTTCTGCATACGAGAAGTAAATCATAAGAAACGGCACACGAAAAAAGGATATACAACACGTGCTCACCGCCATTATTGTATTTTTAATAATTTCACTCTTTAAAAATTTCTATGTAAAAACCGGATTGTTTAGTTGAGAACCATCAACAACACATCTGCGGAGTAAGTGTCCGCAAATGTATGAAGATTTTTATTCTTTATATCATTGCCCGTCACTTTTTTTTACAATCAACGCGTTCGTAGAAGCTTCGTCAAGACGAAAACGGTTGTCGGAACGCTCCCCAACAATCCATATGATATCTTCGCCGCTACAGAGAAGCCACGCCCGTGATTTTTCAATACGGCTGAACTTGTGGTCAGAGAAATAATCGCTCAGTTTCTTGCGGCCTCTCATCCCAAAAGGAACAAAGCCATCTCCCTCCTTCCACTTCCGTAGCGTCAGGGGGAAAGACAGTTTGCTGTGATCGAAATAGGCAACCGCCTTGTCTTTTTGGATAGAAAAATCCTTTGCGACAACAGATTTGGTGAAGGAAAGACTTATGGGGCCATGCCAAACGCCCGCCGATATATCTTCCTCAGTCAATGTATATTCCTCCTCGGTCGCTTTTTGCTCTATTGGCTCCAGCCACAGACAATCCCTATCTTTGAGCAAGCAAAAATTAGGGGAATAGAACAATTTCCCCGACTCTTTCTCCAGCGAATTAAACACCTCTTCAGCAACCCGTGGAGAAAAGCCGTAGGGTTTGAGTAGCTCATAAAGAATCGTTGCGGGCGAAGGATAGCGAAGCAATCGGGAGATGGAAATCCTACGTCCGGCATCCATCAGCTCCTTTCTGGCTTTTTCCACCACGAAGGAATATATCGCTTCCGCCTCCGCCAAATGATTGGAGGTACGTTCTATCGCCTCCGGAGCTGAAGGATTAAGTTGCTCCAACAAAGGCAACACCCTGAGACGAATAAAATTGCGTGTATACATGTCGGAGAGATTGGTACTGTCGACCACATACCGAAGCTGCTGCTCTCCGAGCCAATCCACAATCTCTTTACGCGAAACTGCCAGCAATGGGCGTATAACGTATCCGTTTTTAGGGCGAATGCCCACAAGCCCACGTAGGCCCGAGCCACGGAGCAGATTCATCAGCAGTGTTTCCACGCTGTCGTCCCTGTGATGCGCAACCGCTATGGCTTGAGCCCCGAAATGCTGCCGCATCTCTTCAAACCAGGCGTAGCGCAACTCGCGCGCCGCCATTTCAATGGAAAGATGATGCCCAAGGGCATAGGCCGTTGTGTCGAACTCTTTCTTATGGAAGGGAACATGCAACCCATGGGCCATATCTTCGGCAAAGAGCTCATCGCGATTGGATTCTTCGCCACGCAGATGGAAATTGCAGTGGAGCGCAATACACCTGTAGCCCAGCTGCACAAGCAGCGCGAGCAAAGCCACCGAATCAGCCCCACCGCTTAAGCCTACCAGCACAAGGTCAGAGGGCGACAAGAGATGCTGTTTCTCGATATATGCACGAACCTTATTTCTCATCCGACATAATAAAACCATGGCTCTGGCCAAATATTCATCATTCAGCCAAAGCCATTAGTCACTATTTAATCTGTATCAGTTTTTACTCTTCAACACCCGCCAATTCCGGGTCAATCATGATACGTCCGCAATATTCGCAGACAATTATCTTTTTGTGCAACTTGATATCCAACTGTCTCTGAGGCGGAATCTTGTTGAAACAACCTCCGCAGGCATCGCGCTGGATATATACGATAGCCAAACCGTTGCGGGCACCTTTGCGGATACGTTTGAATGCTGCAAGCAAACGGGGCTCAACAGCAGCCTCAAGCTTCAAAGCCTTCTCGCGCAATTTTTCTTCTTCCTGCTTGGTTTCGGCAACAATCTCAGCCAGCTCGTCCTTTTTCTGAACGAGGTCAACCTTGCGGCCCTCCAGCTTCTCTGAAAGCGCAGCAACATCTTCCTTCTTTTGGGCTATCGACTCACCCAACTCGCGAATCTTCTTCTCCGAAAACTCTATTTCAAGCCCTTGATACTCTATTTCCTTCGACAGATTATCAAATTCACGATTGTTGCGTACGTTATCCAACTGCGTCTTGTATTTTTCAATCAGTTTGGTGGAGTCTGCAATTTTATGCTTCTGTTCAGCAACGGCATTTTCGTAACCTTTTATCTCCGACTTATAGTTCTCAAGGCGCGTCCCCAATCCTTCTATCTCGTCTTCCAAATCCTTAACTTCCAGAGGGAGCTCTCCACGGAGGGTTTTGATTTTATCAATTTCAGTCATCATTGTCTGAAGCTGATAAAGCGTAGAAAGCTTTTCTTCAACTGTATACTCTTTTTCAGCTGATTGTTTATCTGTAGCCATTCTATAAATATTTTACCGGGTTTAAATTAACGTTCGAAAAATGTACGGCAAAAGTAGGAAACTTTTCCGATATTATATTACAAAAAATATCTTTTGTACAGACTTCGGACTCATAGTGACCTATCACGGCAAGCAGTATATGGTCCTCCACATCATAGAAATCATTGTATTTGGCTTCACCGGTGATAAACACATCCGCACCCGCGGCAATCGCGTCTTTCACCAGAAAAGCGCCGCTACCGCCACACAGCGCCACCTTCCGAATCTTTCTGCCGGTAAGGGCGGAATGTTTTACCGAGTCGACTCTAAACAGCGCCTTTATCCTCAGAAGAAACGACAGGTCGTCTTCTTCCGCGGGCAACACTCCCACTGCGCCCGAGCCTGCCGAAGGGTTTTCGTCTTTGGGGCTCAGCACGCGCACATCACTCAATCCTATCAGCTCCGCCAAGTGGAAATTCACGCCTCCCGGGGCGTTGTCGAGGTTTGTGTGGGCGGAATAAATGGTCAAATCCCATTTACACGCCTTCATCATGCAGCGTTCAATGTAGGTGGAACCCGTCAGCGACTTGAAAGCCCTAAATGCCAAAGGGTGGTGTGAGACAATGAGGTTGCAACCCTTCTCA
>CAVGKO010000121.1:4863-5299 GCA_963629885.1 Anaerobutyricum sp. | reverse complement strand
CGAACGCAACATAGGGATTAGAGTATCGATGGCGGGGTAGAGCCCGATGAGTTTCTCCACCTGAACACCTTCCATGTCGAGGTCGAAACCTGTGGAAGCTCCGCTCTCGTCTTTTGCCGTATAGAACATCGTCATGTTTCCGCTGCCGATATTGGAGTCCATCTTGAGGTTGCTGAGGTCGATGCTTTGGTCGCGTATGATTACTTCACCGAGCACATTCTCCATCACTACATCTTTGAATTCAATCTTCTTGGCATTGGTGTGGAGCGCCACATCAAGATATGAAGGGATAACGAATACGCGGTCGGTTGTGTCTAAGGGTGCAGAAGAGATTGAGTCGGTGCTCATAGATGCTACAAGCTCCTCTTCGTTGAGGGCCAACGAGTCGGTTGAGGCAGTATGCTGTTCCCAATATTGCATGCCTGAGTTCACAGCG
>CAVGKO010000121.1:0-4804 GCA_963629885.1 Anaerobutyricum sp. | reverse complement strand
AGCTGGTTGCAATCCAGATGGTCTGATGTCAGCGAGAAGTCACCCTTCAGTTTTCCACCTCTGAGAAGGGCTTGGCGGATACGTTTCACTTCTCCACTGAGCGTGAGGTCGCTCTTTCCTATATGCAGACGTGCATCGGAGAGGGTGACGTTGCTGGTGTTGAACTTAACGGTTGTTCTGTCAATCTTTATCGGCAGGGGCATAAGGCGGCTGAAGCCTCGCATACTGTTGAAAGAAATGCTGCCTCGTGCTTCCCAATGACTCAGAAGTTTTGAAGTCTGACTCGTTGTGTCGGCTTTGGCCTTCATGGTCTTTATATCTCTTATGTCTTTCTTGGTGCGAGGTGTGTGCACCTTGGTGGTGTCTTTCCGCATCTGTCGGCGTTGGCGCAATACATCCTTGTATGGTAAAGCCTCGATGTTGAAAGCATTTCCCGCGAGAACAACTCCGGTGCGCATCGGGAGAATGAAGTAGCGCAACGTGTCGACGGATATGGAGAGGTTGGCCGAGGGCAGATGTTTGTTTGATGCCGAAGGTTTCATGCTTCCGGTGGCAACGGTCTGCCCGGTGGCAAGCCACACGGAGTCGGGTAGACGTGTGCGCAGATGGTCGAACTTCATCTCTGCCGAGAGAGGGATAACGGCTGAGGTGTCGATTATGGGCGACGTCTTTGCCTTCAAGGTCAAGCGGCTGATGTTGGTGTTGATGTCGTCTTGATATTTTACTCTCATGCTGTCTATCGAGAGCGTTGCACCAAGAGGGTTCTTTCCGCTACGGTAGGCAGAGCTTCCTCGTTGTGCAGAGTCTACCGAGAGCACGGCATCGGAGATGAAGACGTCGGTGCCCAATGGTTTGCTGAAGACCTTCAGAGTGTCGATGCTCAAGTTACCGGATGCAAACACCTTGCCATACTTGCCGTTCAATACATCATCGGTGCAGAAGGCAGCGGAGAGGTTGGCCTCCATTGCTCCACCAATGAGCAACGTGTCGGGGTTGAGAAACTCTTCTGCCAACCGAGTGAAATCCACCTTCCCTTTTATGGTGGTGCTCACAGTTGGCGAGCTTTGCAGGTTGGTGACTTTCCCACTCATATCCAAAGAAGTTGTCAGGCCCTTGAGGATAAGTTGCTCGAGGGAGACAAACGAAGAGTCGGGATGAATGCCGCTGAGATGGAGGTCGAGGTCCATCTTCAGCGTGTCGATGCCCTGCTTCATGCCGTCCATGTGGTATGCTCCGTTGTCCACCTTACAGCAGAGGTTGACCGAAGGCACAATGCTGTCGCCAATGTATCCGTGTATGTCGCCATCCAAATCGATGGTGCCCTCTACGTGCATTTTCTCTTTGTTCTTGAGATAGGCTTCGGGAATAAAATCCATGAGGTCGTTGAGGTCAGACACCTTGAGACCGAAGTCCATGTCTATCTTCGTCTGGTTCACCTCCGGCATACGGCTGATGGAACCGTCGGCGGTGAAGGGAAAATTGTTTACACGCAGCTCGGCATCCTTCAGAGATATTGTGTTATAGTTGTCGGAAAGAAGAATGCGGCTCTTCAGCCTTAGTGATAAATCGTTTTTCAGCGTGTAAGCCTCGCTGTTGAAGAGTATGGACGACGTGCCCGTCTCGATGTCGAGGGTGTTCTTTCCGTTGGATAGTGAGCCGTCGATATTGAGGAAGAATCCTTCAATCTCGGTAAAGATGTTTGCCTCGCTGTCGTAGTAGCCGAAGTGTCCGTCCGAGATGCGTACGCTCCTTAAATCGATGGCAGGCAGAGGAGTACTGCTGTTTTCCGAAGAGGAATCCGTTTCGCTTGTGTAGATATTCCAGTTGGCAATGCCTTCGTCGTTGACATATCCATGGAAACACGGTTCTTCGAGACGAAACTCACCGATGGTTATTCTCCCAAGAAAGAGGTAGTCTAACGGGCGTAGCGAAACCACGGCTTTACGGAAGGCAAGCAGAGAGTCGGAAGGAACAATTGTCTCCTCGTCACTGATGCTCACGGAGTCTCTTGCCACGTGCGAAACCAGTCGCCCGTTGGTAATCTTAACACCGAGGTGAGGATAGGTCTCAAAGAAGGTGAGCTCAATACGTTCGCATTCAAGGTCGGCATCAAGATATTTGTTGGCTTGCTCAATCACGAGCGGCGTCAACTTCTCGGGAGGAAGTATGCCCCAATTGAGGATACTGAAGACAATACCCGGCAGAACAAAAAACAATGTCGCAACAACTACGACAACTATGGTGAGAACCTTTCTACGTGTTTTCATGATGCTTCTAAAGAATGGTCACACAAATGTATGCAATAAACCCAAATTGATGAAAACAAAAAAACGGTGTTTTCTTGTGTGTCTTGTTGCCCGTTGTGTGGGGGCTTTTCCCTTGGGGTGTCACTGAAAATTTCGGTTCTGATTGTTATATTTGCGGCGCATTGGACGTAAGTAGCGACAATAACTTATTAACAACATATATTATATGAAGAGAAATTGGATTATCGCAGCAGCCTCAGCACTATTGCTACCGGCGGTCGACGCCATGGCTTGTACGGGTTTGCTTGTCGGGAAGAAGGCATCGGTTGATGGCTCGGTCATGATTAGTTATGCAGCAGATTCGCACTCTCTATATGGTGAACTCTATCGTTATCCTGCAGCCACGTGGCCCAAAGGAACCATGCGAGAGGTGAGAGAATGGGACACCAACAAGCCTCTTGGCTTTATTCCCGAAGCAGAAGAGACCTACTCTGTGGTTGGTAATATGAACGAGCATCAGGTAGCGATAACGGAAAGTACCTGGGGCGGAAGGGGCGAACTGGTAGATACTGCCGGCATCATTGACTATGGAAGTCTTATATATATCGCGCTTCAGCGCTCACGTTCGGCACGTGAGGCAATAAAGGTGATGACTTCACTCGTTGAGGAGTATGGTTATCACAGCAGCGGCGAGACATTCTCCATTGCCGACAAAAATGAGGCATGGGTGATGGAGCTGATTGGCAAAGGTCCGGGCCGTAAGGGCGCTGTGTGGGTGGCAATACGCATCCCCGACGACTGCATTTCTGCACACGCCAATCAGGCACGCATTCAGCAGATACCCTTTGATGATAAGGAAAACTGCATGTACTCTCCCGACGTGGTGTCGCTTGCCCGCGAAAAGGGATATTTCAAAGGCAAGGACAAAGATTTCAGTTTCCAAGAAGCTTATTGCCCTTACGACTTCAGTGCTTTGAGAGGTTGCGAGTCGCGTGTGTGGGCTTTCTTCCGCAAGTATGACCCCTCGATGGACCAATACACCGACTTCATCAAGGGCGACAAGACGAAATCTCCGATGCCTTTATACATAAAACCCAACAGACTGTTGTCGGTGCAGGACGTGCAGAACGCCATGCGTGACCATTTTGAAGGTACCGACCTCGACATGACGAAGGATGCCGGTGCGGGTTCATACAAAGTGCCTTATCGCTGGCGTCCCATGACCTTTAAGGTAGACGGAGTGGAATATACCAACGAGCGCGCCGTGGCTACGCAGCAGACAGGATTCGTGATTGTCCCTCAGATGCGCAATTGGTTGCCCGATGCTATTGGCGGCATCCTGTGGTTTGGTGTGGATGATGCCGATATGGCAGTGTTTACCCCTGTCTATTGCTCCATTACCGATGCCCCTGAATGCTATCGGGTGGGTAACGGAGATATGATGACATTCTCGTGGACCTCGGCTTTCTGGATACACAACTGGGTGGCAAACCAGGCGTACCACAAGTATAGCTTCATGATTAAAGATATCCGCAAGGTGCAACAAGAGCTTGAGAACAGCTACAAGGAGGCCATCCCCGCCATCGACAAAGCAGCCTCGGAACTCTATGCCAAAGACCCGAAGGAGGCTGTACGCTTCCTTACTTGGTTTAGCTCTACAACAGCCGACGATGCTACAGCACGTTGGAAGAAACTCGGCGAATATCTGCTTGTGAAATACATGGACGGCAACATGAAGAAGGAAGAGAACGGTCACTTCAAGCAGAACGGCTACGGATTGTCGGAATACCCCGACTTCCCCGGCTACGATGAGGAATACTATCGTAGCATTGTGAACAGCGCCGGCGAGAGACTAAAAGTGAAATAACCAAACCATAATATTGTAGAACTTAAAAGAAAAAGGACGTATGAAGAAGTTTATTGTTACTTGCATGCTGGTAATCCTCGGTATAGGTGCTTCGGCGCAGACGCGCCAAGGGCAGTCGTCGTTCGGTGTGAACCTCGGATATGGTTTCAGCGACCATTCCAATGTGCTCTTCGGGCTCGACTATCGTTACAATTTTACCGATGAGATTCGTCTCGCACCATCGTTCAGCTATTTCGTGAAGGAAAACGGTCTTAGTGCATGTGCTGTGGATGTGAACGCCCATTATGTGATTCCTCTGAATGATGTGTTGGGCTTCTACCCTTTGGCAGGTCTGGACCTTTCATTCTGGAATTTGAAAATTGAGGATGGACTTCAATATCACGAGAACTTTACCCGCTTCGGAGTGAATCTCGGTTTAGGTGCTGAGGTTTATGCCACCGACCAGTTGACGGTTGGTCTTGAGTTCAGGTATAACCTGATAAAAGATTTCGACCAAGCTATCTTGGGTGTCAGAATAGGATACAACTTCTAAGAGCAAGGGGAGAACAATAGGAGAGGGTGCTTCATGCCGAGGCATCCTCTTTTTGTTTTTGTGCACACATCGTGCGCAAAGTTTGTGGCTTCATAAATTTCTTTTTTATACCTTCGCCGCTGTGAGCGGTGTTTGAAATGTTTGGTTTAGTGTCAGAAA
>CAVGKO010000120.1:0-5346 GCA_963629885.1 Anaerobutyricum sp. | reverse complement strand
GAGTATAAACCATCCGTTCCCCTTTCAATAATAGCATGTATCTTCATAAACCTTTGTCCTTATATAAATTTTGGAAGTTCTTTGCGATTCAGCGCAAAGATAACGTTTTGTCACATCAAACACACATACTACCTTTGGGGTGGATTAAAACAGGTAGGTGACATGAAACTCTATTCCTTAGACGAAGTAAAAGACGAACTTATCGGCAAGAAGGGAACTCCGGAAAGGGACGAACACGAACGTAAGGTGGAAGAGGCTTTGCATGCTTATCGTATTGGAGAGGCTATCAAAAACGCACGTCTTAAACAAAACCTCACTCAAGAAGAGTTGGGCGAACGCGTAGGAGTACAAAAAGCCCAAATATCTCGCATAGAAAGGGGTCATAGCATAACTATCCCAACAATGAGCCGTGTATTCAAGGCTTTGGGAATCACCACAGCCACTCTCGACCTGGGAGTAGGCGGTAAGGTTGCTTTGTGGTAATAGCAACTATGATTCAACATTTAATTCTTATTTACGACTTCAGTGTATAACCGCCGAAGATTAGTCATACATTTGCGGCGTCGTAAGAAAATGGAATTACTCATATAAAACGATATGAAATACAACAGACGTGATTTTATCAAAACAGGAGGTATGGCAATGCTTGGTACGCTGACGGTTCCGTCTTTTTTGGAGAGCTGTGCCGGTGGTAGTGCCGATAAAGCTACCGGTATCTCATTTGCGCTAAACCATTTTGGGGTGAGCGAAGGTGACATGAAGAAAGTGCTTACAGCAGCACTGGAGAAGGGTGGCGACTATGCCGACCTTTTCTTTGAGCACTCTTATCACAACAGACTCGGGCTGAAAGACGGGGCTGTAAACAGTTCCTCTTCGAGCATCGACTTCGGTATGGGCGTACGTGTTCTCTCGGGCGACCAGACAGGGTATGCCTACGTTGAGAACATCACTCTTGAGGAAATGCTTAAGGCGGCACGCACCGCTGCACGTATTGCCAACGGGGCAGCAGGCAAGGGACCGGCACGGATTACCGAAGAGCCTATTGTGCGCAACTACTACGGCGTAAAGACACCGTGGGAGGAGATTGCCGTAAAGGAGAAGGCTCCTTACTTGAAGAAGCTCAACGACCGGGTGTTTGCACTCGACAAACGAGTGCATAAGGTAACAGCCTGGCTGGGCGACACCACTTCACATATATTGTTCTGCAACTCTGAAGAGCAGATGTATTACGACTATCGCCCCATGGCAACACTTGGAGCCGTATGTATAATGGAAGACGGCGGAAAGATAGAGAACTCGTATGCCTCACGTGCATTCCGTATGGGAGCAGAGTTTCTTAATGACGATATCATCGAGACGGTAGCCAAAGAGGCAGTGGAGAAGACCTCCATCCTCTTCCAGGCAGTGAAGCCCAAGGGAGGCGAGATGCCTGTGGTGATGGGTGCCGGCGGTTCGGGTATCCTGCTTCACGAAGCCATCGGGCATGCGTTTGAGGCAGACTTCAACCGCAAGAACATCTCCATCTTCTCCGACCAGCTGAACAAGAAGGTATGCGATGCCAACATCAACGTGGTGGACGACGGCACCATTGAGTTCAACCGTGGCTCGGTAAATATCGACGACGAGGGAACAGAGGGTCAGAAGACCTATATCGTAAAAGATGGAGTACTCGCAAGCTATCTCCACGACCGTGTCAGCGCAAAGCATTATGGCGTAAAGCCGACGGGCAACGGACGTCGTGAGTCGTTCCGTTATATGCCTATCCCCCGTATGCGTGCAACCTACATGGAGGCAGGCAACGTGACGGAGGAAGACATCATCTCCACCGTGAAGAAAGGTATCTATGCCTCCAGCTTCACCAACGGACAGGTGCAGATTGGTGCCGGCGACTTCACCTTCTTTGTCAAAGACGGCTACCTGATTGAAAACGGCAAGCTGACGCAACCCATCAAGAACATCAACATCATCGGCAACGGACCAAAGGCTCTTGCCGCAATCACGATGGTGGGCAACAACTATAAAATGGATAACGGCACATGGACGTGCGGCAAAGACGGGCAATCGTGTCCGGTGACTTGCGGTATGCCGTCTGCCTTGGTTAGTAAACTTACTGTAGGAGGAGAAAATTGATATGATAACAAACGAGAATAAGAAAATGGTCCAGTGGGCCATGGAGTTTGCACTCAAGAACGGGTGCCAGGCTTCGCGAGTAAGTTTGTATAACGGTTCAAACTGTTCGTTCGAGATTCGCGACATGAAGATTGACAGCTTGCAGCAGGCTTCGGAGAACAGCTTGGTCATCCAGCTGTTTGTTGACGGACGCTATGGTTCGTTCTCCACCAACCGCCTCAACAAGGAAGAGCTGAAGACGTTTATCCTCAACGGCATCGACTCCACCCGTTACCTGGAGGAAGACAAGGCACGCGCCCTGCCCGACGCATCGCTCTACTACAAGGGCGGGGGCAAGGACCTGAAGCAGTTTGACAACAAAGTCAACACCCTTCAGCCCGACGAAAAGATTGCCTTGGCGATGAACACATGCAACGAGATTATGGGCAAGGACGAGCACATCATCTCCATCAACTCCTTCTATGGCGACGACACCAACTTCAAGTATATGGTTTCCAGCAACGGCTTTGAGGGCGAGAGCGCCGCTTCCTCCTTCTCTTTGGGGGCAAGCGTAAGTGCCCGCGGCGAGGGTGATGCCCGTCCACAGGGTTCTTGGTACGACGCAGCGCTGTTTTTCGATGACATGAAGAAAGAAGGCTTGGGAACAGAAGCCTTAAGGCGCGTGCTCCGTAAGCTGGGACAGAAGAAGGTTGCCTCGGGCAAGTATAGCATGGTTGTCGACAACATAAACTCCTCAAGGGTGCTTTCTCCGGTGATAGAAGCCCTCTACGGCTCATCCATCCAGCAGAAAGACTCATTCTTGCTCGACAAGATGGACAAAAAAGTCATGGGCGACAAACTCACGCTCATCGACGAGCCGCATCTTGAGAAGGCTTTCGGGGCTCGTTATTTCGACAACGAGGGAGTGGCAACGAAGAAGATGCCTATATTCGAGGGCGGTGTGTTGCGCACCTATTTCATCGACACCTACTCTGCCAACAAGATGGACCTCAAGCCAACCATCGACTCGCCTTCCATCCTCACGATGCAGATGGGCGACAAAGACACCGACGCTTTGGTTGCGTCGTTGGATAAGGGTATCCTTGTCACGGGCTTCAACGGCGGTAACTGCGACAGTTCCACCGGTGACTTCTCCTACGGCATCGAAGGGTTCCTCATCGAGAAGGGCAAGCTCACGCAGCCTGTGTCGGAGATGAACATCACCGGCAACATGATTACGCTGTGGAACAACCTCGCAGAGGTGGGCAACAACCCACGCAACGCCTCCAGGTGGCGCATCCCGGCATTGCTGTTCGAGGGCGTTGATTTCAGCGGATTGTAAGAGAAACAGAGAGAATAGATATGAGGGAGTCTGAGCCGAAGAGAAGGACGGCTCAGACTCCTTCTTTTTAAACAGACAACAAACCATAAAGCATGGATAAACTCGGACCTTTGGCATGGCTGCCTACCACCAAGAAAGAACTCGAAGCCCGCGGGTGGGACTATACTGACGTAATCCTCTTCAGCGGGGATGCCTACGTTGACCATCCCTCGTTTGGGGCCAGCGTCATTGGGCGTACGCTCGAGGCCATGGGGCTGAGGGTGGCTATTGTTCCGCAGCCTGACTGGCGGGGCGACTTTCGTGACTTCAAGAAGCTGGGCGCGCCACGGCTCTTCTTCGGGGTTACTGCCGGAGCCATGGACTCGATGATAAACCACTACACAGCCAACAAGCGTCTGCGTAGCGACGATGCCTACACCCCCGACCGCCGTGCAGGCATGCGTCCGGACTATCCGAGCATTGTATACACCAAGATTCTGAAGGAGCTCTTCCCCGGCGTGCCTGTTGTGCTTGGAGGGATAGAAGCTTCCCTACGTCGGCTTACGCACTACGACTATTGGCAAGACAGGCTCCGGGCAGGTATCCTTGCCGACAGCCCTGCCGACCTCCTTATCTATGGCATGGGCGAACAGCCCATACGTGAGATTGTGCGCCGCCTAAAAGAGGGCGAACCATTCAGCAATCTGAAAGATATAAAGCAGACGGCCTACCTTGCCGATAGAGTTGAGGCGCAGCCCGACGACATCATCCTCTTTTCGCATGAGGAATGCCTCAAGGACAAACTTAAGCAGGCAAAGAACTTCCGCCACATCGAAGAGGAATCCAACAAATACAACGCATCACGTATACTCCAGAAGGTGGGCGGGAAATGTATTGTGGTGAATCCCCCTTTCCCTCCCATGACGGAGGCTGAGGTGGATGCCTCGTTCGACCTCCCCTATACCCGTCTGCCCCACCCCAAATACCGTGGGAAGGTTATCCCGGCTTTCGAGATGATAAAGTTCTCTGTCAACCTCCACCGCGGATGCTTCGGCGGCTGTGCCTTCTGCACCATCTCGGCGCACCAAGGGAAGTTCATCGCCTCACGCAGCAAGGCTTCCATCCTAAATGAGATAAAAGCCATCACCCACATGCCGGACTTCAAGGGCAGCATCAGCGACCTTGGCGGTCCCTCCGCCAATATGTATAAGATGAGGGGCAAGGACCTTGAGCTATGTGCCAAATGCAAGAAGCCCTCGTGCATCCACCCCGTGGTGTGCAAGAACCTGAATGCCGACCATGCGCCACTGCTTGATATCTACAAGGAGGTGGACCGCCTGCCCGGCATCAAGCACTCGTTTGTGGGCAGTGGCGTGCGCTACGACCTGCTTATGCACCGCTACGACGACGAGCATCTCAACCACTCGGCAGAGAGCTACACCGAAGAGCTTATTGCCCACCACGTATCCGGCCGCCTCAAGGTAGCCCCCGAGCATACCGAAGACAATGTGCTGAAGCAGATGCGCAAGCCCTCATTCTCCATCTTCGGTGCTTTCAAGAAGATATTCGACCGCATAAACCGCAAGCACGGACTAAACCAGCAACTCATCCCCTACTTCATCTCCAGCCACCCCGGATGCAGGGAAGAAGATATGGCAAAGCTGGCTATTGAGACCAAGAACCTGCATTTCCATCTCGAGCAGGTGCAGGACTTCACCCCCACGCCCATGACCCTTGCCTCGGAGATTTACTACACCGGCTATCATCCCTATACCCTCGAGAAGGTCTACACGGCACGCACCAAGGAGCAGAAACTGGCGCAACGGCAGTTCTTCTTCTGGTATAAGCCCGAGTTTCGCCGGCAAATCACCAACAGTCTCCTTAAGATAGGCAGGAAAGACCTCCTCGGTAAACTC
>CAVGKO010000119.1:0-5349 GCA_963629885.1 Anaerobutyricum sp. | reverse complement strand
TTACATCAATCTTATGCAGGAGGTCGCTCCTTCGGTGGCTGATTCCTCCATTCGGGGGATGATGAGCAAGGCGGCTACTGACAGCCTCACGTTTGTCTCCCTTGCCAACCTCTACGAAAGATATCTCTACGACGAAGATTCTCCCACGCGAAACGAAAAGTTGTATGCCTCAGCCCTTGAGTCCGTGCTTAGTGCGCCCGTGCTTGGCGAGCTCGACAAGACGCGCCCGGCATACCTGCTCGATTTGATACTCAAGAACAGAGAGGGCGAGCCGGCAACCGATTTTACCTACACCTTGGAGGATGGCACGACACATACATTATATAATACGGAAGCCGACCAGCTGCTGCTGCTGTTCTATAATCCCGACTGCGTGACCTGCCGGGAGGTTTTGGGGATGTTGAAGCTTTCGTCTTTGGCTTCCAAGGGGCACGACGGCAAGGGGGTGAAAGTCTTGGCCGTCTATCCGTATGAAGATGTGGACATCTGGAGAGGCTACATCCCGGAAGTCCCGAAGGAGTGGATAAACGCTTACGATAGGGATGTGATTATATTCAACTACGAGCTGTATGATTTGAAGACATTGCCCAGACTTTACCTTTTGGATAAAGACAAAAAGGTGGTGCTTAAGGATGTCACATACGATGAACTAATGGAGTTTTTGCAGGGGAAAAGCGAATAAAAGAGTGGAATGAGGTAGGGTTTGTGTTATAGACCCTTAAACAGATGGTGGCAATGATAAAATATTGCTAAAACACGAACTTTTATGCTGAGAAAACATGTTGTATAACATAAAACCCGTATATTTGCATCGTGTTTTTCATGGTATTAGATTTTAAGGTTAGCAATGGGGATTGGTTGTCGAGAGACAGCCTTTTCTTTTTTATATACCCCAGGTATCAAATGAAGACACAATCGTTACTTTTGCGATGACTAAGGATAGGAGTTATGGATAAGAAGGTAAGACTACAAGTTCAAGCAATTATAAACAACAACAAACAGTCCGGGACCTACCTCATTGAGCTGGGGGAGGAAGGCGGCGAGCGCAGTATGTCGATAATTGTAGGGACGCCGGAGGCACAGTCCATCGCGATAGCATTGGAGCATATAACGGTGCCGCGCCCCATTACCCATGATTTGTTTGTTTCCTTGACGGAAGCCTTGGGCGTGAAACTTCAGGAAGTGTTTATCTACAAGATGGAGAACGGCGTGTTTTGTTCGGAGCTGGTGTTCAACAATGGTGGGAGCACCTTGCGCCTCGATTCACGCTCGTCGGATGCCATAGCCATTGCCCTGAGAGCCGGATGCGGCATATATACAACGGAGAAACTCCTGGCGGAGCGCGACGCAGTGCAGTGGGGATTGAAATCGGAGGAAGAGGAAGATTCTTTCGACGACGAAGAACCCGTAGAAGACGAAGAATTGAAAGACATTGAGGATATAAAGGACGAGGATGAACTGCGGAGATGGCTCACGGCATTAAGTAGCTATAGCTTGGAGGAGCGGCTGGAGGAAGCCGTGGCTGAAGAGAACTACGAACATGCCAAGATATATAAAGACGAACTCCAACGACGTAAAGAGATAGAGGAGGCCATCAGGGATGCCAGAAGAAACAGGAATCAGTGTTGAGTCTCTGCTAAGGGGGCTGCTGGGAATAGCGGTGGTCATGGCTTTGGCATATGCCTTGAGCCGTGACAGGAAGCATATCGACTGGCGCTTGGTAGGCGGCGGGTTGATTATGCAGCTGTTGTTTGCCTTGGCGGTGTTGTATGTACCCTTCGTGGGGGTGGCGCTTGAGTGGGTAGGCAAGGCCTTTGTGCGGCTGATGAGTTTCACGGAGGCAGGCATAAAATTCCTGCTCGGGCCGTATGCTTCGAAGAGTGGGGGATTTGTGTTTCTCATCCATTCGTTGCCGGTGGTGGTGTTTTTCTCGGCGTTGGTGTCGTTGTTCTACCATTGGGGAATAATCCAACGTGTGGTTGCAGGTATTTCGTGGGTGCTGAGAAGGTTTATGAACATATCGGGGCCCGAAGGACTGGTCACATCCGGCAACGTGTTTCTCGGAATGATGGAGTCGCCCGTGTTGATAAAGAACTACCTGCCAAAGATGAACCGTTCGGAGTTGTTTTTGGTGATGGTAGCGGGGATGGGCACCATTGCGGGCACGGTGATGGGCACCTACATCGGGATGCTCTCAGCCGGGGATGCAGTGGCAAGGGTGTTCTTCGCCAAGCATCTGATATCCGCCTCACTGATGGCAGCACCGGGGTCGATAGTGATAGCCAAGATACTTTGTCCGCAGACAGAGGAGGTGGCGCACCGTGATGCCAAGGCAGAAGGAGTGGAGAAGCACTCCACGGCATTGGAGGCCCTCTCGGCAGGCACAACAACGGGTGTAAAGCTGATGGTGAACATCGCCGCCATGCTGTTGGTCTTCATCGCCCTTGTGGCATTTGCCAACTACATACTTGAAGGAGTGGTGGGGCGCTATACGGGTCTCAACCATTGGCTAGCATCGGTTACCGGCGGGAGGGCAGAGGGCCTGACCTTCCAGTTTATCCTCGGAGTGATACTCGCGCCCTTCATGTGGCTTGTAGGCATACCTTGGGAGGATATCATGCCGGTAGGCTCGCTGCTTGGGCAGAAGACAATATTGAATGAGTTCGTGGCATACTTCCAGCTGCAGGAATGGAGAGAAGCGGGGATGTTTGTCTACCAAAAGTCGGTACTGATGAGCATCTATATTCTCTGTGGCTTTGCCAATATCTCGTCGGTGGGGATGCTGCTTGGGGGCTTGGGCGTATTGGCGCCGGAGAAGAAGGACGTGATATCCCGCCTTGGATTCCTCGCGATGGTTGGCGGGGCATTGGTGTCGGTGCTCTCTGCCTCTATAGTGGGCATGCTTGTTGGATAAGAAAGAGAAAAGAATAGATATGCAACTGTTTTATACACCTGATATAGCCACGTGCAGTGAGCTTCCGGAGGAGGAGGCAGTGCACTGCGTACGTGTGCTTCGCCTTTCGGAGGGGGACGAGATAGAGCTGACCGACGGGAAGGGATATTTCTATCGTGCAGCAATCCGTCGCGCCCATGCCAAGCACTGCGAGGTGGAAGTGATGGAGAGATGGGAGCAGCCCGCGCTGTGGCCCTTCAAGGTGCATATAGCAGTGGCACCCACAAAGAATATCGACCGCTTGGAGTGGTTCATCGAGAAGTCCACGGAGATAGGTATCGATGCCATCACCTGTCTCAACTGCCGTTACTCGGAGCGTAGGGAGGTGAAGCTCCCGCGCTTGGAGAAGATACTCGTCAGCGCCATGAAGCAATCGCAGAAAGCCACCATCCCGACGCTTGAGGGGATGACCGACTTCGGAACATTTGTAAGGCGTCCTTTCGAAGGGCGTAAGTTTATTGCCCACTGCGAGGAGGGAGACAAGAAACTGATAAAGGAGCTCTATCACCCGGGGGAGGATGCGCTTGTTCTAATTGGTCCGGAGGGTGACTTCAGCGAAGAGGAGATAGCCTTGGCATTGAGAGAAGGCTTCCAACCCATTTCGCTTGGCGAGAGCCGACTGAGAACCGAGACAGCCGCCCTTGTTGCCTGCCACACCATACACGTACTCAATCAATAATCCCCGTTCATAAACCTATTTCTCACATCTTCCTCATGTAGCGAAGAATGGGATGAAGGGTCGCAATATTTGCGTGGGGGGATTAGATTTTCCCGGGGATAAGTGATATTTTTGGCATCCGAAAAAGAAGAAAACAAGTATGGCAGACGAAAACAAAACAGGCACGGGAAGAGGTCGCGGCGGAAGAAGCAGCAGCAAGACAACAGTGGTGGTATCAGACATGGGGCGCTTGCAGCCACAGGCAAGGGAGCTGGAGGAAGCAGTGCTCGGCGCATTGATGCTGGAGAACGATGCCTACTCGATGGTGAGCGAGATTCTCAAGCCTGAGTGTTTCTACGAGAAGTCGCACGAGATGATTTTTTCTGCCATAGTGGACCTGGCGGCAGCCCAGCGGCCCATCGATATGCTGACGGTAACGGAGCAATTGCGCAAGCGCGGAGAGCTTGATGCAGTGGGAGGGCCTTTCTACATCTCTGAGCTCACCTCCAAGGTGGCGAGCACTGCGCATATTGAATATCATGCCCGCATCATTGCGCAGAAACACTTGGCTCGTGAACTTATAACCTTCTCCGCCATGGTGCAGGGCAAGGCTTTCGACGAGACAGTGGACGTGGAGGACCTTATGCAGGAAGCCGAAGGCAAGCTGTTTGAGATATCGCAGAGGAACCTCAAGAAGGATGTGGTACAAATCAATCCCATCATCAAGGAAGCCATGACCCTGCTCGAGAAGGCAGCAAACCAGAAGGAAGGGCTCAGCGGACTGCGTTCGGGCTTCGGGGAACTGGACAAGATTACCTCCGGGTGGCAAAACTCCGACCTTATAATCATCGCCGCACGTCCTGCCATGGGTAAGACGGCCTTTGTGCTCTCCATGGCGAAGAACATGGCTGTGAACTTCAAAACTCCCGTGGCAATATTCTCGCTCGAGATGAGCAATGTGCAGCTGGTGAACCGACTCATCGTTAACGTATGCGAGATACCGGGCGAGAAGATAAAGAACGGACAGCTTGAGAGCTACGAGTGGGAGCAACTGGATTATAAGATAAAGGAGCTCTACGACGCACCTATATATATCGACGATACGGCAAGTCTCTCGGTCTTTGAGCTGCGTACCAAGGCACGACGCTTGGTGAGGGAGCACGGGGTGAAATGTATCATCATCGACTACCTCCAGCTGATGAACGCCAGCGGCATGAACTTCGGTAGCCGTGAGCAGGAGGTGAGCACCATCTCGCGTTCGCTCAAGGGACTGGCCAAGGAGCTCAACATACCTATCATTGCCCTCTCGCAGCTCAACCGTGCCGTGGAGAGCCGTCAAGGCAACGAAGGTAAGCGACCGCAGCTGGCAGACCTCCGTGAGTCGGGTGCCATTGAGCAAGACGCCGATATGGTATGCTTCATCCACCGCCCCGAGTACTATAAGATTACCGAAGACAACCATGGCAACTCACTTATAGGCTTGGCAGAAATCATCATCGCCAAGCATCGTAACGGTAAGGTGGGAGACGTAAGGCTCCGCTTCAAGTCAGAGCTCGCCAAATTCATGAACATCGAAGACGACTTTGCCGTGAAGGAGTTCTCATCTTCCATGAACAGCGGCCCCGCGCCCATTCCGCCCTCGGGAGTGGACTTCCTGAGCCCCGGCGATGGCAGCAAAGTACCCTTCTAACCATTCCCGCCGAGCACGCGGCAAGCTAGAAACACTGTACTCTTCTTT
>CAVGKO010000118.1:0-5529 GCA_963629885.1 Anaerobutyricum sp. | reverse complement strand
GAACGTACACGCTCCAGCAATTCTCTGAAATAGTCTTTGCCGAAAACCGCCGTCCCTTGCTTCAGCCGCTCATCATCCATTGCAAAGCCTTTCCGGATGTATTCTTTCAGAATCTTTGTTGCCCACTGACGAAACCTGGTTGCCTTCAGTGAGCTGACACGATAGCCAACAGCGATGATGGCGTCGAGAGAGTAGAAAGATGTCTCATATGTCTTGTTGTCGGCAGCAGTTGTTTCCATTTTGGAAATAACTGAATCAGCCATAAGCTCACCTTCATCGAAAATGTTCTTCAGATGTTTGCTGATAGCCGGAACACCCACGCCAAATAATTGCGCCATCGCTTTCTGCGTACACCAAATGGTTTCATCCTTTATAACCACCTGCACGTTGCCGCTATCACCCGGCATATTGTATAATGCAAATTGAATCTCTCCTCCCATAATTGACAGTCATTTATTGAGAACAAATGTACTCATAAATACTGATAGAAACAGTGGAAACCTCCTCAATAAATCCCGGCGAAGAGGGAGGCGGCTACTACGGTCATGATGCCGCAGACAACTATTGAGAGTCCGCTCATGGAACCCTCCAACGGGCCCATCTCCATGGCCTTTGCCGTGCCCACGGCATGAGATGCGGAACCGATGGCGATGCCCTTGGCTATGGGCTCCTCCACATGTATCAACCTAAGAAACGACTCGGC
The DNA here is from genome assembly GCA_963629885.1 of Anaerobutyricum sp. Lineage (GTDB taxonomy): Bacteria > Bacteroidota > Bacteroidia > Bacteroidales > Tannerellaceae > Parabacteroides. Next base: position 4,826 of record CAVGKO010000118.1, on the reverse strand, counting down.
GAAGATATTACCCATCACTCCCGTGACAACGATGACCACAACGGTCACGGATACATACCCCCCAAGCTCCTCGGAGACGCCAATGCCTATCGCCGTGGTGATGGACTTGGGCAGGAGAGTGACGTAGGAAGCGTGGTCGAGGTGAAACAAGATTGCCAACAACAATATACATACGAGGCTCGACAACACCCCCGCCGTTACGCCTACAAGCACGGCCTTGAGGTTGCGCCTTAGCTGCTCCACCTGCTGATACAATGGCACGGCGAGGCAGATGGTGGCAGGCGTAAGCATATAGCTGATGATGCACGCCCCTTGGTTGTAGGTCTCGTAGTCGATGCCGAGCACCAAGAGGAACCCTATGACAAGCACTATCGACAAGAAGAGCGGGTTCATAAGCGCCCATCCCGTCTTGCGCTTGAGCCATATGCCCAAAGCATAAGATGCGAGGCTGATGAACACGCCAAGGTATACTGAGTTTTCCAACAATTCTTTCATCATGCGTTTTCTTTTTGCCTCTTATGTTGGCGTATCACATGCTGGGTGACTCGCCCCGCCACTCCCATCACCACGAAGGTGCTGACCACGGTGATGATGATGTACTGAAGGAGCGACTGCCTCACCAGGCTCCATGTGTCAATCAGTCCCACTGCCGCCGGCACAAACATCACCGGCATGATGTTTATCAAAAAGGTGCTGACCTCCTTCACGTCTCTCACCTTCAGAAGACGGGTCTGCAAGGCCGTGAAGAGGATGATGATGCCATAGATGCTGGCGGGGATAGGCAGAGGAATAAGCCGGTGGAGCACCTCCCCGACGAAGGAGATGAATATGATTATGAGAAACTGAAACAAATACTTCATGTCTTCTTTATGTGTTAACTCCGGGGTTGAAGCATCCCGATATACCTTTCTATAAGCATGGCAGTCTTCTCGGTGCCCATCCTGAGGCAGTCCACCGAGAGGTCGTAGTCCGTGGCGTTGCCCCACGTCAGTCCGGTGTAATAACGATGATACGACATGCGGTGCTCGTCAACCTCATCAACGAAGTCCGCAGCCGCCGCCTCCCCGAGATGCTCCTCCTCGGCAACGTTCCTTATGCGCTGAGACCTGTTGCCGTGGAGGAAGATGCTGACAAGGTCTTCGCGGTGGCGAAAGACGTAGTTGCCGCACCGCCCGATGATGATGCAACTCTCATCCCCTATGATATCGTTGAAGAATCGGCAGAAACGCGGACGAATGTCTTCGTCCAAGAAACCGTAGTCGGTTATGGCGGAGGTGAGGTCGTCGAGGGGGCATTCCTCAAAGAAGCTGCACATCTCGTCGAGCATCCCCTTCTCTCTCGCCTTTTCCATCAGGTCCTGACGGGTGTAGAGCTTTAGCCCAAGGTCTTTTGCCAATATCCGGCCAAGGCAGGCAGCCTTGCAGCCACATTGGCGTGCGATAGTTATAATCATACCATTAATAATAGAACATCTGTCTCTTACGTCAAGGCGCGAAAGTAGATACATTTGGCTCAACGTACAAGATTTACCCGCGCTTTTTCGCCACCGGAACGGCACGGTATTTGAACGGTATTTTAATGCCGCAAGAACGCCGGCAACAGGCGCCCGGCATTAGTTAAAGTATATGTATAAGTGAAATACTTATCGGAAAAGTGGTACGTTTGTGTACTCAAAAGAAAATTTAGAGTAATTAAGACTGTGCATTTAAACTCTCGCAGTCGGTGCATCGTCTAAGAGAAAAACAAAAAGAAGAACAATTCAAAGTAGAGGAGGAACGAAAAATGAGACCTATGAAATTGACATCTTTGGTGATGATGCTCCTGATAGGCTTCACTGCTGTGGCTCAGGAGGAGTTTGTTGATGATGTGTACTTCTCTTCGGGAAAAGGAAAAAAGAAAACAACGACGGAAGAGAATGTTGTAACGCCCCGGAAGGAAGAGACTAAGGTGGTTATGTCCGCGGTGGCAACAGAGCAGCCGCAGAAAGTTGCGTCGTATGCATTGCAAACTGAGGATAGAGACGTGGATGAGTATAACCGTAGATATTCGTCGGTTGAAGTGGAAGAACCCTATACCGACAATCTGGATACTGCCGACGGCACGTCAACCATGACAGTGAAGGAAGGCAATGCCACTTCCCTTACAACGCCCAAGCAGTCTGTTCGTCGCTCGGATACTGAATATACCGAACGCATCGTCCGCTATCATTCGCCAAGTAAAATCACCATTGCCGGAGCAGACCAGGTGGACCTCTACCTCAGCGACGGTTATTATGGCTATGGCTACGATACGGATTACTATAGCGACGGCTCTTCGAACGTGAACCTGAGCATCAACATAGGCAACGGCTGGGGAGGCTGGTACGGATGGAACTCTCCTTGGTACTACAACTGGTACGACCCATGGTATAGCTACAACCCATGGTGGACATACTCCACTTGGTATGGTCCCCGCTGGAGTTGGGGCTGGGGCTGGGATTGGAACTGGGGCTGGGGCGGCATCCACCTGGGATGGAGCAGCCCTTGGCACGGTGGCTTCTGGGATGGCCCTTGGCACGGTGCTTATTGGGGTGGTGGCCATTGGGCGCATCATCATCATAACGACCCGTTCGACTACAGGTCACCCGGACGCTCAATGTCGAGCCGCTATGCTGCAGACAGAGGTTCTTCTTCCCGCTATCACTCAGAGCCGGCAGACCGTGCATCCTATCGTACGGCAGGTGGCAGGTCGTCTGCCCGCTACTCCGCTCGTCCCGCTTCTTCCCTTAAGGGTGGCAGCACAAGAGATGACGGCAGCATACGTTCCAATAGAGGCACTTCTTCTTCACGGGTAAAGCCGGATGCTACGGCACGTACCCGCACATCTACCAGCAGAAGTGGTTACAACGGTTCAAGCACAAGGGCTTCTTCAGGCTCTTATTCCTCTTCATCGCGTAGCAGTAGCACTCGCTCAAGTGTAAGCTCCTCTTCATCGTCCTCACGGAGCAGCCGTAGCTCTTACTCCTCATCATCGGGCAGCAGCAGCCGCGGTTCGTTCACTGGCGGAGGCAGCCGTGGTGGCGGTGGTCGCTCGGGAGGTCGCAGATAAGAGTGAATCAAACTACATAAGGTATCAACAACAGAAATGATGAAAAGAATAACGTATTTATTTATATCGGCATTCCTCTTGGCAGGCGGCGTGGCTTACGCACAAGGAGAGATGGATGCATATAGGCTGTCGCAGACAGATTTGAACGGGACAGCCCGTTATCTTGGGATGAGTGGCGCCTTTGGTGCACTGGGCGGCGATGTGTCGTCGATGTTGACCAACCCCGCCGGATTGGGAATATACCGCAGCTCGGAGGTGGTTGCCACCGTGAGCCTCACTTCAACAAAGGCAAATACGGATTGGAATGGCTCGAAGGCGGACGCAAGCAAGACAAAGTTCAACTTCGACAATGTGGCCTACGTGGGCTATTTCCCTACGGGCAACGATGATGGTCTTGTGGGGTGGAACTTCGGGTTCTCCTACAACCGCGTGAAGAGCTTCAACCGTACCTACCGCATGAACGGCGCGCAAGACTATTCCTTGGCAGACTATGTGGCAGATATGACATATGGCACCAACGAAAGCAGCCTTCAGTATGTTCAAGGTGGCTACGACCCATACAACAACGGCGACCTCTCGTGGCTGTCGATATTGGGATATGAGGCAGGCTTCTTCGATTCTTATGCCGGAAGCAGCAACGATTATCACTCTGCCTTCGGTACTCAGGGCTCCAGCGGGTGGAACAGCTACTGCCCGCAGAACGTTGACCTGCAAGTCAACGAGAAAGGGTCGGTGGGGCAATACAACATCTCGTTTGCTACCAACGTATCCAATTTCCTCTACTTGGGTGCAACGGTTGCCATAACGGATTTGGACTACAGCATGACGACACGCTATACCGAGGACTTCTCACTCAGCAGCCAGCTGTGGATGGACAACGGTCTTACCACCGACGGAACGGGCTATGCCTTCAACTTTGGTGCTATCGTGCGCCCGACGGATTTCCTTCGCGTAGGTGTTGCCTACAACTCGCCGACGTGGTATAAGATGACCGACTATTTCAACGCCACGGCTCAGACAACAATCAACGATATCGCATGGGATGAGGTGCGCACTCCTTCCTATCAGGCAGGTGAATATCATCTGCGCACACCGGACCGCTGGATATTCAGCGTGGCAGGCGTGGGGCGCGACTTCCTTATCAGTGCCGACTACGAGTTGACAAACTACAAGCGCATGGAGCCGACCGATATGGACGGATACCAGCTGCAGGCAGTGGACGATATACAAACAGACTTCGGTATCTCCGGAACTCTTAAGGTGGGGGCAGAGTATAAGATAACTCCGCAGCTCTCTCTCCGCGCCGGAACCTTGTGGCGCACTTCGCCTATGAAGCAGCACGTGAAGGACGGCGTTTCGCCGATGGATTATGATGGCGACTATTACATGCAGGCCGTAGGCGTTGTGGGGACAATCCCGAACTACACGGTGGACAAGGGCATGAACTCCTATTCCGTTGGTTTGGGCTATCGTTTCACTCCGCGTTTCTACATGGATTTGGCGTGTGTCTACCGCGTGTATAAGGAGGATGTATATGCCTTCCCCAGCACGTTCCTATCCGATGGCTCTTCAGTAGTCGTATCCGTCCCCGCTTCCATGAAGTCGAAGACAACCCAGGTGGCTCTCACCTTAGGCTACAAGTTCTAAAGAAAACCCTTGGCGAAAGACCTGTCTTTCGAATTCAAAAGATATATCCTTTGCGACTAAAAGTCCCCTCTTTTAATCTCAAAGGATATATC
>CAVGKO010000117.1:0-5539 GCA_963629885.1 Anaerobutyricum sp. | reverse complement strand
GTGAAGTGGGTGAGGAAGTGACCGACGAGGTACATTTCGCTGATTTTGGTCGCCGTGCCATCTTGAATCTGCGTCAGACATTGGCTTCGAAGATACTTGAATTGCAAAAAGACAGTTTGTATGCCAAATATAAAGATGAGGTAGGGTCGGTTATCTCTGCTGAAGTCTATCAAGTGTGGAAGAAAGAAATCCTGTTGCTTGATGATGATGGAAACGAATTGATTTTGCCGAAATCGGAACAAATCCCGTCTGATTTCTATCGCAAGGGCGAGACTGTTCGTGCGGTGATATTGAGAGTGGACAATGTTAACAACAATCCGAAGATTATTCTTTCGCGTACGGACAAGACATTCCTTCAGCGTTTGTTTGAGTTGGAGGTGCCGGAGATTGGCGATGGGTTAATTACAATAAAGGCTATTGCACGTATCCCGGGAGAGAGGGCCAAGGTGGCTGTTGAGTCTTACGACGACCGTATCGACCCGGTGGGCGCCTGCGTTGGAATGAAGGGCTCGCGTATTCATGGTATCGTACGTGAGTTGCGCAACGAAAACATAGATGTAATCAACTATACTTCCAATGTGTCATTGTTTATCCAGAGGGCTTTGAGTCCGGCAAAGATTTCATCAATACGTGTGAACGAGGAAGAGCGCAAGGCTGAGGTTTACCTTCGTCCGGAAGAAGTGTCGCTGGCAATTGGTAAGAGCGGTTTGAATATCAAGCTTGCCAGTATGCTGACAAACTATACGATTGATGTGTTCCGCGATGTGGACGATGCTGATGAGGAAGATATCTATCTCGATGAGTTTGCAGATGAAATAGATGGCTGGGTAATAGATGCGCTAAAGAACATAGGTTGCTATACGGCGAAGAATGTGTTGGCTTTGAGCCGCGAGGAAATTATTGAACGGGCAGATTTGGAAGAATCGACCGTTGACGATGTACTCGCAATCTTGTCTGCCGAATTTGAAGATGAAAGTCAGGAATAACGATAAAACCAGTATATGCCTATAAAATTAATACAAATACAACGAAAATTGAACGTGGGAATCAACACAGTGGTTGAGTTCCTGCACAAGAAAGGTCATCCTGTTGAGGATAATCCCAACACGAGGATAAGTGACGAACAATATGCTTTGCTCGTAAAGGAGTTTGGCAAAGACCTACCGGAAAGCCGTCTCGAGCGTCCGCAGATAGAGCATCGGCAAGACAAGGAGAAAGAGAAAATTTCTCCTAAGGTAAAGGAAGAAAATGCTCCGGAAATAATAACGGAGGTTCCGAAGATACCGAAAATCAATTTGGTAGGGCATATTGATTTGGATGGGCTATACAAAAAACAACCTGAGACTAAAGAAAAAATAGAGGTAGAACCTGTGCCAACGCAGGAGGAAAATGCTGCTCCGCAAGAAGAACCGGTTGCCGCCGCATCAGAAGTACCAACTGAGGAGGAGAAAGAAGAAAAAGAAGAAATTGTGAATAAGGAAAGCATCGAGAATAATAAAGAACCGGAGGCGACAGACGGCGTTTCTGAGAAAGTGGATGAAACGCCGGCAGAGAGCCAACCTTCCGGGCAGGGCGATGATGTGTTTCGTATCAACACTACGAAGTTAGGGTCTACCATAAAGGTGACCGGCAAGATTGACCTTGAGGCACTCAATCAGTCTACCCGTCCGAAGAAGAAAACTAAGGACGAGAAACGTAAAGAACGCGAAGACAAACGCGATAGAGTTGTTGGCGGAGACCATCCGGGGCAGTTTGGAGCATATAAGGGGCAGAAAGATGCCGCTGTGAAGCCGGGCGAAGGTGGTGTAACAGATATAAAGAAGAAACGTAACCGCATAAAGAAAGACCGTGTGGACGTTAATAATGTTCAAGGAACAAACTACAGCCGTCCGACGGGCCAACGTGATGACCGAGGTAAACAGCGTCTTAAAAAGCCTGTGCGTGCAGAGGTAAGCGATGAGGATGTACAGAAGCAGATAAAGGAGACGCTTGCCCGCCTTACCAGCAAGGGTGGTAAGAGCAGCAAGGGCGCCAAGTATCGTCGCGACAAACGTGATGCTGCCGTTAAGCGTGAGCACGAGTTGATGGAGCAGGAAGAGCGCGAAAGCAAGGTTTTGAAGTTGACTGAATTTGTGACGGCTAACGACCTTGCCAACATGATGGACGTACCGGTAACGAAGGTTATTGCCACGTGTATGAGTATCGGTATCATGGTGTCCATCAATCAGCGTTTGGATGCAGAGACAATCAATATTGTTGCCGACGAGTTTGGTTTCAAGACCGAATATGTCAGTGCCGATGTGGTTGAAGCCATCCATGCCGATGAGGAAGAAGACAATGAAGAAGATTGGGTGGAACGTCCGCCTATTGTAACGGTGATGGGTCATGTTGACCATGGTAAAACATCACTGCTTGATAATATCCGTAATGCCAATGTGATTGCCGGAGAAGCCGGAGGAATCACCCAGCATATCGGTGCATATAATGTGAAACTCGCAAACGGGCGTCGCATTACCTTCCTCGATACACCGGGTCATGAGGCATTTACCGCCATGCGTGCCCGTGGTGCTAAGGTTACAGATATCGCCATTATCATTGTGGCAGCTGACGATGCTGTTATGCCGCAGACAATTGAGGCAATCAATCATGCTTCGGCGGCTGGTGTACCGATTGTCTTTGCCATAAATAAGGTGGATAAGCCGCATGCCAATCCGGACAAGATTAAGGAGGAGTTGGCAAACCTGAACTACTTGGTGGAAGACTGGGGCGGTAAGTATCAGAGCCAAGACATCTCTGCCAAGAAAGGTACGGGTGTGGAAGAACTTCTCGAGAAGGTATTGTTGGAGGCTGATATGCTGAACTTGAAAGCCAACCCGCAGCGGAGGGCAACGGGCTCAATCATTGAGTCGTCGCTCGACAAGGGCCGTGGGTATGTGGCAACAGTGCTGGTTGAGAACGGAACACTGAAGACGGGCGATATCGTGTTGGCAGGTACGCATCACGGACGTATCAAGGCAATGTTCAACGAACGTAATCAGCGTGTTGATAAGGCAGGTCCTTCCGAGCCGGTATTGATTCTTGGTCTGAACGGTGCACCGCAGGCAGGCGATACTTTCCATGTGCTCGAGACAGAACAAGAGGCACGTGAGATTGCTACCCGCCGCGAACAGTTGCAACGCGAGTTGGGAATACGTACGCAGAAGATGTTGACATTGGATGATATCGGTCGTCGTATTGCTGTGGGCAACTTCCAGGAGTTGAATATTATTGTGAAGGGTGACGTTGACGGGTCGGTTGAGGCATTGTCTGATTCTTTGATTCGTTTGTCAACTGAAGAGATACAGGTGAACGTGATTCATAAGGCAGTTGGTCAGATATCCGAATCGGATGTGGTCTTGGCTGCTGCTTCGAATGCCATTATCATCGGTTTCCAGGTACGTCCTTCGGTGCAGGCTCGCCGTAATGCAGAGCGCGAAGGTGTTGAGATACGTCTCTACTCAATCATTTACGATGCTATTGAGGAAGTGAAGAGTGCAATGGAAGGAATGCTTTCACCGGAAATCAAGGAAGAGATTACCGCATATGTGGAAGTACAACAGGTATTCAAAATCTCGAAGGTGGGTATGGTTGCCGGTTGTATGGTGAAGGAAGGAAAGATAAAGCGTTCTAACAAAATCCGTTTGATTCGTGATGGTATCGTTATCTATTCCGGCGAGCTCGGCTCTTTGAAGCGTTTCAAAGACGATGTGAAGGAAGTTGTTGCCGGGTTGGATTGTGGTTTGAACATCACAAACTTCAACGATATTCAGGTTGGTGATGTGATTGAATCATACGAAGAAACAGAAATAAAGAAAACACTCTAAGGAGATGAACTGGTTAGACATTGTATTTGTATGTCTGGCAGGAATAGGATTTGCGAAAGGCCTGTTTGATGGAGTTATCAAACAGGTTGTTTCGCTTATAGCCCTTGTGGCCGCCATATTTTTCTGCACTAAGGCGGCTGTTTTTGTGAGAGGATATATCGTGGCAGCAGGCTTCCCGGAAGAGAGCGTAACCATTGTCAGTAATATAGTGGGATTCGCCTTGATTATGGGCGTGGTGATATTGGCAGGCAGGGTTGTGCACCGGGTGATAGGGATGACGCCGCTCGGCGTATTGAACCATCTTGCCGGGGGAGTGTTCGGGCTATGTGTGATGGCTTTGTTTGTCAGTCTGCTGTTGAATGTGATAGAGGTGGTGGACCGCCATTCGGTATTGGTTTCTCGTGAGCTGAAGGTGGAGTCGCGCTTTTATGAACCATTGAGAGAAATCCTCCCGAGCATATACCCCGGGGATTTGTGTTTTTGGAAGAAGTAGAAAAGGAAAGAAACTATGCAGGAGTCGGATAAAATAATCAAAGAGGTGACCAACAGTGACTATAAATACGGTTTCGTCACCGCTATTGATACGGATGTGATTCATCGCGGATTGGATGAGGAGACCGTTCGTATCATCTCTGCCAAGAAAGAGGAGCCTGAGTGGTTGTTGGAATTCCGCCTGAAGGCATTCCACTATTGGCAGACCTTGGAGATGCCTTCGTGGGCACACTTGAGGATTCCCCCAATCGATTACCAAGACATTATATATTATGCTGCGCCGAAGAAGAACGATGGCCCTAAAGGTCAGGGCGAGGTGGACGCAGAGCTAATGAAGACATTCGACAAACTGGGTATCCCCTTGCAGGAACGTGCCCAGCTGTCGGGCATGGCGGTTGATGCCGTGATGGACAGTGTCTCCGTGAAGACAACATTCAAAGAGACTCTGGCAGAGAAGGGCATTATCTTCTGCTCGTTCAACGAGGCAGTGCGCCATCATCCGGATTTGGTGCAGCAGTACCTTGGGAGTGTGGTGAGCTATCGTGATAACTTCTTTGCTGCCCTCAACTCGGCAGTCTTCTCCGACGGCTCGTTTGTTTATATACCTAAGGGTGTACGTTGTCCGATGGAGCTGTCAACCTATTTCCGTATCAACGCAGCCAACACGGGGCAGTTCGAGCGCACGCTTATCGTTGCCGACGATGAGGCGTATGTAAGCTATTTGGAGGGATGTACGGCTCCGATGCGTGACGAGAACCAATTGCATGCCGCGATTGTTGAGATTGTTGCCGGGGAACATGCCGAAGTGAAATATTCGACGGTGCAAAACTGGTATCCGGGCGATAAGGATGGCAAGGGTGGTATCTACAACTTCGTAACCAAGCGCGGATTGTGTAAGGGCGAAGGCAGTAAGATTTCGTGGACGCAGGTGGAGACGGGCTCGGCAATCACATGGAAGTACCCGAGTTGTGTGCTTGCGGGTGACAATTCTGTAGGTGAGTTCTACTCTGTGGCAGTCACCAACAACTACCAGCAGGCCGACACCGGTACGAAGATGATACATATAGGTAAGAACACGAGGAGCACAATTGTGTCGAAAGGTATCTCTGCCGGTCATAGCGAGAACAGCTATCGTGGACTGGTGAAGGTGTCGCCAAAGGCCGAAGGAGCCCGCAACCATAGCC
>CAVGKO010000116.1:0-5564 GCA_963629885.1 Anaerobutyricum sp. | reverse complement strand
TGCGAGCTCGCAAGGCTTTGCACCGGGGTGGTTTTTTGCTCCTGCAAAGTGTTTGGGCTTTGCACCGGGGTGGTTTTTTGCTCCTGCAAAATGTTTGGGCTCTTAGGCGAGGAGGGTGGCTATTGTTTCGCGGTCTTTTTCCAGTTGCCGGCGGAGGGCTTCGGGCGAAGAGAAATGGATATCTCCCCTCACATATCGTTCAAAGCTGACGGTAATCTCCCTCCGGTAGATGTCGCCCGAGAAGTTGAGGATATGAACCTCCATGACAAGGTTGCTGTCTTCCCCAAAGGTGGGGCGGCTGCCGATATACAGCATGCCGACATATTGTTTCCCTTCCAGGAGGACGTGCACGGCATAGACGCCGATGCCGGGGATTTCCTTTTGTGGGTCGTCAACCTTGATGTTTGCCGTAGGGAAGCCAAGAGTGCGCCCCACGCGGAATCCGCCAACGATGGTGCCCCGCAAGCTATAAGGATAGGTAAGCAGGCGCTCTGCTTCTTCCACGTGGCAGGCAGTAAGCAGCCGTCGTATCATCGAAGAGCTGACAGCCATGCCTCCTTCGTTGAATGGCGACGCCTTCAGCACCTCCATGCCGCAGGCAGCGCCATAGGAGACATATTGCTCAAAGCCGTCTGTGCGGTCGTGCCCGAATCTGTGGTCGTAGCCTATCAAGAGAGTGGCAACATGCAGCTTCTCGGTGAGCACCGAGGTGATAAACTCCTGTGCCGAGAGACGCGACAGCTCCATGGTGAAGTCGATGACGATGCAATAGTCCACCCCGGTTGTCTTGAGCATTTCCATCTTCTCGTCGAAAGTATTGAGGAGCTTGGGCTGGTAGTCGGAATGGAGAACGGCGCGGGGATGCTCTCCAAAGGTGATGACTGCCGAGGGGAGATGCTTCGCCATGGCTACCCTCTTTAGCTCGTCAATCAGGAAACGATGCCCCAGATGCACGCCGTCGAAGAACCCAATGGTGGCAACCAACGGTTTCCCCTCCAACATCTTTGCGTCTCTTACAACAATCATTTTCTTTTCACCTAACTTATAAGGATGGGCAAAAGTACGTAAATAAATCGTACTTTTGGGTGCATTAAAGATGCCTACAAACTCACCATATAACGTTATGAAGAAAGTATTCTACCTTTTGGCGTGTCATTTGATAGCCGCGTCCTCCGTGTTTGCCGACGATATGCAGACGGAGAAGAGAACAGTGATTTACACTCCCGCCGCAGGCGAAAAAGTACGTCTCCTCATGCCCGGAGGCAGCTTGACTCAGCATGTGTCGTTCACCGACCCCTCCTTCCCGGTGCGCAGGACACTGCGCGTTGTGGGTAATGTGCAGATGCCGGCACCCTACACCGACCGTGGCGAAGAAGCGTTTCGCCTGGCGGAATACTCCCTTGACGACCATCTCGACTCCACTCACGTGAAGCGCGACAAATATTCGCTCTACTTCAAAGGCGAGGACAACGATTTTGAACGTCATGCCTACTATCGCATCTCGGGTGATAAGCTAAAGCCCGGGAATCTTACTGTGACCCTTCCGGTGGTGCGCCGCAAGGACCTTGGTGTGTCGCCGGGTGGTGACTTCGGGATGGAGATGGAACTCTTCTACAATAAGCCCGGTCGCCATAAAGATGATGTATACGACACTCCTGATTCTGTTTTCTTCCTCCCCGTGCCCGAAGGCTCGGGTAAGTTTCAAGACGTGAGCGAGACTTTCGTCTTGCCCGAGAATGTTGCCTGTATCTTCATTCGCGTTGGCGGCACGCACTTCAAAGGTGAGTGCTGGGTGGAAGCTCCGCGACTGACGCAAAACAAGAAATTGGTATGCTCCATCCCCTTCCTCAAACACGAGGCAAGGTGCGACGACTATAACTATTGGGTGGGATGCAACCTCTCCTCCCGCAGCTGGCCGCGATGGAGGGTGGACTTTGGCGGCACAACAGTCTACGAGGGTAACCTCTTCGACCGCGCCTCCATGGTGGCAGACTTCTACATCCCCCTGCCCGAGACTGTACGCGGCGAAGGTGATTTGACACTCACATTGGTGAGAGAAGACAATCTGGCTGCCTTCCCCTACGAACTGCGCTCGATGGAGATTCTGGAAGAGAACGCGCGCGACTTCGAGATTGTCTCCGTCCCCAAATATGTATCCTCCGGAGCTTCTTTCGGTGTGCTCGTGGAGACAAACCGAGAGAACGTAAAACTAAAGGTGGAGTCCTCTTCCGCCCTCAGCCCCTCGTTGCAAGAGGTGGAATTCAAGGAACCGGGCTTGCACGTGGTGGAATTTCGTGCCGGAGGCCATGCCACCAATGTGCCGATGACTTTTAGCGACGGCTCTCGTAAGGTGTCTGCCGATATACAACAGATAATAGAGAAAGCACCGGAGGAGATATACCTCTCCGTGGGCGACGAGCTATACCTCCCGAAGGATATCACCACCTACGACCACTACTTCAAATGGTATCTCTCGCAGCGCTTGGGCAACTGGTATCAGTTCCGTCCCTCTTATCAGTGGTGCGGCACCCGTGTGGCTCATCCGGATATGATACGCCACTACACCGAGCTTCTCAACAAACTGCAGATACCCTACGCTTGGCAGGTGGAAGGACGTGCCTTGGCAGGGAAACTCATCAACCCGGACCTCGAAACACTTGCTTCGCCAATGTTTCGTGGCAAACAAGCGCACGAGAACGATGGTGGCTACTATTATTGGATGCACTTCTATTATAAAGGACTGTTTTCCGACGTGGCAGCACGCAACCGTCCCTTCGGTGGCATCTTTGCCAAACATCGCCCGATATACACCGACCATGGTGTGTTTATCCACTACGATACGCAGGGCGTGAAGGACATGGCTGACGGTGCACGCAAAATAGTTGAGAACTTCCGTTATTCCAAAGGCGAGAGCACTCGCCACACGGGGCCGTCAACAATGTTTCGCTACCTCTATCAGGCAGGCTACAGCTGGCTGGGTGCCGAGCAGATGTATGGTCCGGAAGAAACAATAATGTCCTGTCTTCGCGGTGCCTCGCGAGCATACAGCAGACCCAACTATGGTTCACTTCACGCCATGCAATGGGGCTCAAGACCATTCACCGACCCGAAGCATGCCCGACGCTTCTACCTCTCGTTGGCAGTTGCCTATATGCATGGCTCAAGCCATATAAACACCGAAGACGGGTTGTGGACAGATGAGTTTTCGAACGACCGCTACTCGCCCTCCGGCAAGGAGCATCTCGACATGCAACATCGCATCTTCGACTTCATAGAAACACATACCCGTCGCGGCGAGCTGCACAGCAACATTGCCATCATGCAGGGAAGAAACGATGCTTGGAAATCGTTTGGCCGTGGCAGCCTGTGGTCGCAGAGAGGCGAGAAGTGGGCATTCAACAAGGCAACGGAGAGCTTCGATTTGCTTAAGGTGTTCTACCCCGGCAACAATATCAACAACTGCGCTCCCGACGGATGGTTCACTGACACTCCTTTCGGAACAATCGACATAGTGCCCATCGAAGCTCCTCAGGATGTGATGGACAAATACAAGGCAATTGTCTTCCTCGGGTGGAACAGTTTTGATGCCGACGATTTCCTCCGCCTCCGCAACTACGTGTTTGGCGGCGGTACGCTCATTCTTTCGGCAGCCCATCTCAATGCCGAGCTTCAGCCCGACCGGCCCACGCAGTTCCCCGCCGATGATGCCATCATTCGCGAGATGTTGGGCGAGAACTATCGTTCGCTGACCCAGAAGACCGAGATATCTTTCGGCTTGGGTAAGATTATCTATTTCCCCGAGGCATCTTATCCGGCAGAAGCATCCCTAAGAAGCCAATATGAGGAAACGATGCGCAGCGTGGCAACGGCTGCCACCGACGAAGAACATGCCAAGGGCTGGATTGAATCCTCTCCTTCGATAGAGTTCGCAGTATGGGACAGTGCCGACCGCCGCACGATATATCTTCTGAATACCGATTGGAAAAGCGAAGACGAGAGCCACAAGGCAACCTTCGTTTGTGGTGACAAGAAGTTCCCCTTTGATGTGCGCCGCAATCACATCGAGACAATCCACCTTGCCGAAGGCTTGGCTGTTCTACCCGGAAGCAATACTACCGACGTCTTAAGCATCACGAAGGTGGACTCAGGTTGGCAACTTACCGTGCAGAACACCGAGAAGGATACAATACGTTGCTTCTCCTCTGCTACAGGTGCCGTCAAGACCATCTCTTTGGATGCTCCCTCGGTACACGTCATTACAGTCGATGCGGAAAATTAAGTACTTTTGCCACCCGAAGAAAAAGAATGGACAAAAGCAATGAGATATCTTGTAAAAAGCCCTGAGAAGGCAATCCGAGTGTCCGTCGGGTTGCCTTCTTCCAAGAGCATCAGCAACCGGGCGCTCATATTGAATGCCATAAGCCGTAGTCCGTATGAGATACAGAATCTCTCCGACTGCGACGACACGGAGGTGATGCTTCGGGCATTGCATTCCGGCGGCTGTGATTTCGACATAAAGGCAGCCGGCACGGCGATGCGTTTCCTTACGGCTTATCTTTCGAATAGGGTTGGCGAATGGACCATCACCGGCACGGAACGTATGCAGAACCGTCCGATAAAACTGCTGGTGGATGCCCTGAGCAAGTTGGGTGCACGTATCGAGTATATGGGGAAAGAAGGTTTCCCCCCTCTGCGCATCCATGGCAAAACCTTGCAGGGAGGTGAGATATCGCTTGCGGGAAATGTCAGTTCGCAATACGTTTCCGCCCTCTTGATGACGGCGCCCATGATGGCAAAGGGCCTTACATTACATCTTCTGGGGGAAATCATCTCCCGACCATACATCCTTCTGACCTTGCAGATGATGAAACTGTTCGGGGTGGAAGCCTCGTGGAGCGGGCAAACCATAAGGGTTCTCCCGGGAGAATACACCCCCGTAAGCTTCGCCGTGGAGTCTGACTGGAGCGCCGCTTCTTATTGGTATTCCATCATGGCGTTGGCAAGGGATGCCGAGATTGAGTTGACGGGTCTTTTCAAAGACAGCTTTCAGGGCGATGCCGGGGGAGCAAAGATATTTGCCCGCTTGGGTGTTGAGACAATCTTTACCGATAGGGGCGTTCGCTTGAAGCATACCGATGAGGTGGTAAGGGAGCTACATTATGATTTCGTGAACGAGCCGGACTTGGCTCAGACGTTTGTTGTTTGCTGCGCCCTGCGCGGCATTCCTTTTTGCTTCACCGGGCTTCAGAGCTTGAAGATAAAGGAGACAGACCGCATAGAAGCTCTTAAGACGGAGCTTCGCAAACTCGGCTACGTGTTGAAAAGCATCGGCGACGACACCTTGGAGTGGAACGGCGAGAGGTGTGAGCCGGACGCAAGTCCCGTGATAGCCACTTACGAGGACCACCGCATGGCAATGGCATTTGCTCCGGCAGCATTGCTGAGAAGGGAAGGCCTGCAGATTGCCGACCCCGGGGTGGTGACAAAGAGCTACCCCGCCTTTTGGATGAACCTGCGTGGGGCAGGGTTTGATATAACGGAAAGGGTTGGCTGAGATATGTGGT
>CAVGKO010000115.1:0-5633 GCA_963629885.1 Anaerobutyricum sp. | reverse complement strand
CCAAGACCTCCGATTGGATGATAGGGCAGTCGGCTCGCGTTTTTTTTGCCCCGTGGGGCATATTCTTTCGCCGCCTAAACTCCCTCCCGAAGTAATCCCAAGGTTAGGTTTTATTTGAGTTTTATTTAAAGGTGGCAAATTTGTTTGATATCGCGCTTCGCAAGTCTTTGAGCAAGGTGCTCGGAATACTGATTGTTTCCGCGGCAACCATCGAGGGTCTCTCGGCTCACAGTCGTTGTCTTACCGACAATGGCAAGGACGTTGTGTGTAGTGCCATAAGAACGGAAGCGTTGCCATCGGTGGCTGAGGAAGACGCTCCTCGGCAGTTGAGTGTGGCACTGAAGACCAATATGCTCTACGACGTAGCATTGGTGCCGAACCTCGGGGTGGAGCTCTTTTGGGGAAACGATTGGTCGGTTGCCGGAAACTGGATGTATGCATGGTGGGGCAACGATGGCAGCCACAAATATTGGCGTACGTATGGCGGAGACGTGGAAGTGCGCCGTTGGTTTGGCAGCAAGCGTCCCTTCAACGGGCATCATGTAGGGGTATATGCGCAGATGCTCACCTACGACTTTGAGCGGGGAGGTCGCGGTTACCTTGGTGATAAGTGGAGCTACGGAGGGGGAGTGTCCTACGGTTATTCTCTACCAATATTTAAATGTTTGAATATCGACTTCGCCATAGGCGTTGGATACATAAGGGGTAAGTATAAGGAATATTTGCCTATGGATGGGGAATACGTTTGGCAAGGCACAAAGATGCGGAGTCAGGTTATCCCCACTAAGATAGAGGTTTCGCTTGTGTGGTTTTTGGGTAAGACGGGTCGCAGTGCGCGGAAAGGAGGTGGCTTATGACACGGTTGATGACGGTTGTTATGGTTGCCATGTTGTTGCTTTTCGGCACGTCGTGCGAGCACAAGGAGTTGTGCTATAACCATTCGCATTTTGCAAAGGTTAGGGTGGTGTTCGATTGGGAAGGTGTTTCGCAAGACGAGCGTCCCGAGGGAATGCGGGTTGTGTTCTTCCCCTCCAGCGGCGAGGGCGAGACATGGACGTTCGATTTCCCGGGAGGAGAAGACGCCACCGTTGAGGTTCCCGGACGCAACTACCACGTAGTGTGCTACAACTACGATGTTGAGGGAATTGTTTGGGAGAACGAAGACGACTATGATACGTTTAAGGCAAACACAGTGAGTGCATCGTCGCCGGAGGGCGAGGATATGCGTCTCACCACTTCGCGTCTTTATGGCGATTATATCCAGAGTGTAAGTTTGCCGTTTACCGAGAATGATGAGGAATACTTGGTGAGTCTTGCGCCGAGGAAACAGGTATGCTATTACACCTTCGAGGTGCATGGCGTTGAGAATATCGGAGCGATATCCGATATGCGGGCATCGTTGTCGGGCATGTCGGGAGGTTTGATTATGGGGGGCGATAAGTTGCCCGAGAATCTTTCCGAGAGTTTGCTGTTTACTTGCAAGATAACGGGTAGCACCATAAGCGGAAGCTTCTATACGTTTGGATACAACGACGAGAGCAATATCTTCAAGTTGTATCTCAAGAATCGTTCCGGCAAGGTGTATGTTGTGGAGCAAGATGTTTCGCGGCAGATACACGACGAACCGGTTACGGGGCATGTGGGCGATGTGCATATAGATATATATGTAAGCTATAGGGTGCCGGCAGAACCCATAACGGGAGGTGACGGCGGTCCGGGCTTCGATGTTGGAGCCGATGATTGGGAAGATGTAGATATAGACATAACGATATAAATACGTAAACACACACACAGCGTGTATTTTTATTAATAATTTTAATCATTTTACATTATGAGTCTTAAAGGTTTATTTTTGGCTTCATTCTTAGGGATGATAGTCGCAGGTTGTTCCAACGAGGAAGTAGAAGAAGTCCTCGTTTCTCAAGCAGAGCAGAACGCAATTGGTTTTAACGTATTGAACAGCGTTTCAACTTCAACGCGTGCTACTTTGATTAATTCATCTAATTTGAAGAATAATAAGTTTGCCGTATGGGCACTTACGAATGACAACACCTTCTTCATGGGCGATGCTGTAACGTCAGGCGGTACTTCAAATTTAGGTGGTGTATCAATTCAATATAACACTTCAGCATGGGCTTACTCTAACGCCAACGATATAGCATATTGGCCTACATCTGCCAATCCGCTTAATTTCTATGCAGTAAGTCCCGTTAACGGAACACTCAACTATACGTGGAATGTTGAAGGCGCTAATAAGACAATTGAGTACACAACAAATGATGAATACAGCGATGCAACTATCGACGACAATGTGGACGCTATGTATGCCGTTAAGCTCGGTCAGATATCGAAAAGCAACAGCGGTACGGTAAAGATGCAGTTCCGTCACATCCTTTCGAATGTGGCATTCAAGGCTACAACCGATAACGCAAGCATTACGGTTGATATCGAGTCAATCAAGCTTCGTAATGTGGCTAAGAACGGAACTTTCACTATTCCTGCCAGCGAGGCTAAGCCGACAACTGCAGCCAACTGGGCTGTTGGCACTACGCTCGATACATTGACGTTGATAAAGGAACAAGATTTGCATATCGACACCGCTACTACAGACATCACTGTAGCTGCTCCGATGTTGGTTGTTCCTCAAACGCTGACAAAGTGGGGTGTTGCCTCCACTCAGACTACGACAGCTCAGGCCGATGCTGCAGGACAATCCTATTTGGCGATTTCTTGCAAAATCAAGCAGAATGGAGTTTGTCTGTTCGGTGCAAATGATAAGTTCGAAACTCTTTATGTACCGTTCGGAGCAGACTTCGAGCCTGGAAACCGTTACACATATACAATCCACTTTGGCGGTGGTTATGACGTGAATGGAGACCCAATCCTGAAGCCGATTACCTTCGATGCTGAAGTTACAGATTGGGATGATATTAGCGGTGCTATCCAGAACTACTAATAATCTGCAGGCCTTAGAAGCTTTGTAAACTGATAAAGAGATGGGCGCCGCAAGGAGAATTTCTTTCTTGCGGCGGCTTTCTTCTCTTGGAAAACACAAGGAAAATGCGTATCCTTGTGGTTAGTAACAATATTATAAACGACATGAAGAAGTTTTTGGGCAGTGAGAGCGCTCACAGCCACGATACTTGATTCATATCATACAATCGATTTACATTATGGGCTCTAAGGGTTTATTCTTTCTATCTATTTTAGGTTTGGTGGTTACGGGCTGCTCCAGCGACAAGTTGGTGGAAGACCTCGAAACCAAATCAGAGAGCAACGCGATTAGGTTTAACGTGATAAACAATTTGACAACGAAGCCTCTCTCGCGCGCTACTATTATTAATTCATCAAATCTTACCTCCACCGAGTTTGCCGTGTGGGCACTTACGAGTGACTCGACGTTCTTTATGGGCAAACCTGTGGAATATTCCGCCTCAAACAATTTGGGCGGTGTGCATATCAGCCACAACGGCTCGATATGGGACTATGCATCCGGTGCCGAGATGTATTTCTGGCCCACCGTAGCCAATCCGCTTGACTTCTACGCGATAAATCCGGTGAGCGACGCGTTGACCTATTCATGGACCTTCCAGAAAGACAAAAAAGAAATCACTTACACATGCATAAACGAATATGGTGACTATGCCGGTACGGGCTATACCAACATGGACGTCATGTATGCTGTTAAGAATGCGCAGACAAAGAACAGTAATAATGGTAAGGTGCCACTCAAGTTTCGCCATATCCTTTCAAACATATCTTTCAAGGCTACAACAGAGAAAGCCAACATGGAGGTCTATCTCAATGAAATCAAGCTCCACAATGTAAAGGCCAACGGAGTGTTCACCCTTCCCAACGACGAGAACAAGCCGACAAGCGCCAATTGGACATTGGGCTCCTTGCTCCGCACATCCTTGACGATAGCCAAGGACAAGGACCTACGTATCACCAACGGTACCACTACAGGCATCTCCTTGGATGCCCCCATGCTGATTGTTCCTCAGACACTGACCAAGTGGGATGTTGCCAATCAGGAGACAAAGACAATAGCTCAGGCCAATACTGCCCAGCAGTCATTCCTGGAGATTGCTTGCAAAATCAAGCAGAGGGATGTTTATCTGTTTGGCGCGGCTGATAGCTACGCAACGCTATATATCCCGTTTGGAGCGACCTTCGACCCGGGCGTTCGCTATACTTACACAATCCACTTTGGCGGAGGTTACGACGAGAATGGAAACAAGACATTGACTCCGATAACCTTCGATGCAGACACCCAGGATTGGGACGATATTGACTAAAGAGAAACGAAGAACCATAGGAAGCAAAATTCCCTTAGTAAATCGATTATAAAGAAAGCTGCCGCAAGGGTAGGAGAGGTTCCTCCTTTGCGGTGGCTTTCTTGTTTTGCAAATACCCAAAGGATAAAAGCTATATCTTTGCGCCCAAGTAAAGAAAGACAAACGATATGAAGAAGTCATTGGTATGTATTGCTCTCGCGGCCGTGACATTGGCGGCTTGCAGCAATGCCGAGAAGGAAGCCCGCGAGCGGCTCAACAATGCCCGCGAGATGTATGAAAGATGCGAGTATTTCGCAGCAAAGAGCGAGATAGACACCATCCGCGCCCTCTATCCAAAAGAGTTTAAGGTATTGAAGGAAGGCCTTTCGCTTATGCGGCTCATCGAGGTGAAGGAGTCGGAACGCACAATAGCCTATTGCGACAGCCTGATGCCCATCAAGATGGAGGAAGCCGAGGGATTGAAGAAAGGTTTCGTGTTCGAGAAAGACAGCGTCTACGAGGAGATAGGCAACTATGTATGGAAACAGCAGACGGTGGAACGCAACGTGCAGCGTTGCTACATCCGCAGCGGGGTGAACGAGAAGGGCGAGATATATCTTGCCAGCGTTTACTATGGCAAAGGCCCCATTTCGCACACAAGCATAAAGGTGAGCACCAAAGACGGCAGCTTTGCCGAGACGGCAGCCATCCCCTACGACGGCGGCTTGAACTATAAGTTCGAAGACCTTGGCAAGACCACCGAGGTGGTTACCTACAAAGGCGAGAAGGGCATCGAGGCAACCAAGTTTATTGCCTCCAACGTGAAGGAACGTCTCCGCGTGGACTATACCGGCGGCAAGCCCTACACCATATACATTGCCGAGGGGGACAAGAAAGCCATTGCTGCCACCTTCGACCT
This sequence comes from Anaerobutyricum sp., assembly GCA_963629885.1. GTDB lineage: Bacteria > Bacteroidota > Bacteroidia > Bacteroidales > Tannerellaceae > Parabacteroides. The sequence continues at coordinate 437 of CAVGKO010000115.1, read as the reverse complement.
CGCCATGGTGCTTAGCGATTTGGAGACGCTGAGGACAGAGAAAGACAAGTGCACCAAGCGCCTCGCCTACCTAAACGCCAAGCTTGAAGGCAAAACACAAGAGTAAACCCCGCCCCTTAGGAGCAAGAAATAGAAGCATCACCCCACCCCGGGATGGTGCTTTTTTCGTTTTCTTTTTCGGCATGCAAGCTGCATGGGCCGCGGATACCGCGTTTCTAGCTCCATGCAGATTGCACGAGCGGCAGAAACCGCGTTTCTAGGTCCATGCAGACTGCACGGGCGGCGGAAACAGCGTTTCTTGGTCCATGCAGACTGCACGGGCGGCGGAAACAGCGTTTCTTGGTCCATGCAGATTGCACGAGCGGCAGAAACCGCGTTTCTAGGTCCATGCAGACTGCACGGGCGGCGGAAACAGCGTTTCTTGGTCCATGCAGACT
>CAVGKO010000114.1:705-5648 GCA_963629885.1 Anaerobutyricum sp. | reverse complement strand
TCTCTGTATCATATATAATTGTAAAACAAATAAAGATTTTTCGGCCGCAAAGTTACAAAACTATTTCAATATTTACTCTATGAGTGACAAAAAATCATCTTCATTAAGTATTTTAATGCCCAATTTCCGTGCTTTCTCCAATTTAGCGGGTCCCATGTTACTTCCAGCTAGTATGAAACTTGTTTTGGCTGAGATACTTCCGGTATTTTTACCTCCGTGTTTCTCTATGAGAACTTTGTACTCGTCGCGCGAATGGTGCTCAAACACTCCACTGATGACTATTGTTTTTCCTTCCAGCTTATTTGTCTGTCCTTCGGTCTGTTCCTCAGAGAGCTGCATAGTCAACCCCGCTTGTCGCAGTTGGCCCACAAACTGATGGTTGTTGGGGTTTGCAAAGTACGTCAGGATACTGCCGGCTATCTTCTCGCCTACCTCATCGATGTGCATCAAGTCGTCCAGTGTGGCTCGCTCCACGGCATCCATGCTTTTCAGTACTCGAGTCAATTTCTTTGCCACCGTCTCACCCACGAAGCGTATGCCGAGTGCAAATAAGACCCTTTCAAACGGAACTTGTTTGGAGGCCTGTAGGCTTGCAATGATGTTTTCTGCCGTCTTCTCCCCCATCCTGTCGAGTCCGCGTATATCGGACGCCTGTAGATTGTAAAGATCAGCAGCGGTTTTAATGAGTCCTTCCTGAAAAAACAAGTCTACCGTTTCCGGTCCCAGTCCGTCGATGTTCATAGCACGACGACTAATGAAGTGCTCTATCTTACCCTTTATCTGAGGAGGGCAAGCCGTTTCGTTGGGACAATAATGTGCCGCCTCACCCTCGTAACGTATGAGTTTGCTGCCACACACGGGGCATTCGGTGACAAATTGCACCTTCAGCGATCCTGGTCGGCGAGCTGCTTCATCTACGCCGGTTATCTTGGGAATGATTTCACCGCCCTTCTCTACGTACACCATGTCACCAATATGTAGATTGAGACCCTCAATGATGTCCGCGTTGTGCAAGGATGCCCGTTTGACAATGGTTCCCGAGAGTTGTACCGGATCCAGATTGGCCACCGGCGTGATGATTCCGGTTCGTCCCACTTGATAGTCAATAGAGTTCAATCTCGTACAAGCCCTTTCCGCCTGAAACTTATAGGCGATGGCCCAGCGCGGTGATTTGGCAGTGTAACCTAGGTTGCGCTGTTGCCGCAAGGAGTTCACCTTCAGCACAATGCCGTCGGTTGCGACGGGGAGGTTCTTGCGCTCTACATCCCAATACTTGATGAAGTCAAAAATTTCCTGTAGCGTATGACATTTGCGCATGATATCAGATATCTTGAATCCCCATTTGGCAGCTTCTTGCAGATTTTCATAGTGTCCATCGGTTGGTAACGTCTCACCTAATAAATAATATAGGTATGCATCGAGCTTGCGTGATGCCACTACTGATGAGTTTTGTAGTTTCAGTGTTCCGGATGCTGCGTTTCTGGGGTTGGCAAATAGAGGTTCTTCGTTCTCCTCCCGTTCTTTGTTCAGCTGCTCGAAGATGGTCCATGGCATCAGTATTTCGCCACGTATTTCAAACTCCTGGGGATAATTGATACCATGAAGCACAAGCGGGATGCTTTTGATCGTCTTCACGTTAGCAGTCACGTCATCGCCTTTCTCCCCATCCCCGCGAGTGACAGCTCTCACCAGTTTGCCTTCCTCATAGGTGAGTGAGATGGAAGTTCCGTCGAATTTCATTTCACAGCAGATTTCAAAAGGCTCACCTTCCAGGCCTTTGCTTACCCGGTCGTAGAATTCGGTGACATCTGCCTCGGAATAGGTGTTGGCCAATGATAGCATCGGGTATTTGTGCACCACCTGCTCAAAGTTCTTGTTGATGTCGCTACCCACACGCATCGTAGGCGAATTGGGGTCGTAACATTCTGGATGTTTGGCCTCCAGCTCCTGTAGCTCTTTCATCAGAAAGTCGAAGTCGTGGTCACTGATTGTTGGACTGTTCAGTACATAATAATTATAATTGTGTCGGTGCAACTCTTCTCGTAATTGACCGATGCGTTCTATATCTTCCATATAATTGGTTTATTGGATTTCTTGTTTGTTCATTTTCAAAGACTTAGTCTTTAAGTTTACTTCCTTTGACAAAAGTACGCAATTTCCGGCTAAAGTTTCGTACTTTTGCGGAAAAATATAGTTTCCAATGAGAATTGACATCATAACCGTTTTGCCTGAGATGATTGAGGGGTTCTTCAATTGTTCCATTATGAGCCGGGCTCAGAAGAAAGGGCTTGCTGAAATCCATATACATAACTTGCGCGACTACACGCTCGACAAGCATGGCCGTGTGGACGACTATCCGTATGGCGGGTGCGCAGGCATGGTGATGCAGATAGAACCGATTGACCGTTGCATCACGGCCCTGAAAGCGGAACGTGAGTATGACGAGGTGATTTTTACCACACCCGATGGAGAACAATTTAATCAAGGAATGGCCAACACACTGTCACTCAGTCAGAATCTGATTATACTGTGTGGACATTTCAAAGGCATCGATTATCGTATTCGAGAGCATTTCATTACCAAGGAAATCAGCATCGGTGACTATGTGCTCACAGGCGGAGAGTTGGCTGCTGCCGTCATGGCGGATGCCATCGTACGTATCATTCCGGGAGTGATTTCGGATGAACAATCCGCCTTGTCAGACTCTTTTCAGGATAATCTGCTAGCGCCTCCCGTATACACTCGCCCAGCGGAATACAAAGGATGGAGAGTTCCCGACGTATTGCTTTCGGGCCATGAACGAAACATCCGCGATTGGGAATTGGAGCAAGCTATCGAACGTACTAAGCGGCTTCGTCCCGATTTACTGGAGTAAAAAATCCCATTGAACTGATGGGACGTGATGAATGTATGTCATGAGCTCCCCAACCATACGTTAGTTGATTGTTAATGTGTTGGGAGCTCATGAACATTAGTTTCTTTGGATACACTTAAACTTCCAAGGCACCGATAATGTCGGTAATAGAGTTGAAATGATGTCTGTCCAGATAGTCATTGATGCCGTCGATTACCTTTACAGAGACTGTTGGGTCAATGAAATTGGCGGTACCTATTTCTATCGCAGACGCTCCGGCAAGGAAAAACTCTATGGCATCTGTCGCATTCATGATGCCTCCCAATCCGATTACAGGAATTCTTACGGCCTTAGATACTTGCCATACCATACGCAAGGCGATGGGTTTCACGGCAGCACCACTCATGCCTCCCGTAACGGTGGACAACACAGGCTTACGTCTCTCGGCGTCTATAGCCATACCCAGTAATGTGTTGATGAGCGAAACGCTATCTGCCCCGGCCACTTCTACCGCACGTGCAATCTCTGTAATGTCTGTCACATTGGGCGACAGCTTCACAATCAAAGTTTTGTGATAGACTTTACGCACGGCTTCCACCACTTCGCTTGCTCCCTTGGCAGATACTCCGAAAGCCATGCCTCCTTGCTTCACATTGGGACAAGAGATATTCAGTTCGATGGCAGGAATCTTATCCAAACCATCAATGGCTTCTGCAGCGCGCACATAACTGTCAATGTCCGAACCCGATACGTTTACTATGACATTAGTCTTCAAGTCGGCAATGTCCGGGTAGATGTGGTTGATGAAATAGTCGACACCCTTGTTTTGCAAACCCACAGCGTTGAGCATGCCCGAGGGAGTCTCGGCCATACGCGGATATGGATTGCCTTCACGGGGAGCCCATGTGGTACCTTTTACAATAATGCCGCCCAAACGCTCGATATCGAAGAAATCCTCAAATTCCTTACCGTATCCAAAGGTACCGGAAGCGGTCATCACAGGGTTGTTCATCGCCAACCCTTTTATATTTATCTTCAGATCTGCCATAATAATTGATTGATATTAAATACCGGTCCATCCTTGCATACACATTGGTGTCCCACATTCGTCTTTTCCACACAACAGAGACATGCTCCCACACCGCAAGCCATTTTGTTTTCAAGCGAAACCTCACAGTCGATACCGTTTTTCTTGGCATATTTGGCTACGGAAACCATCATTGGCTTTGGCCCGCATGTATATATTTTGTCAAACTTCTGTTGGCCGAGCATCGTATGCTGGGTTACGTAGCCTTTCTCCCCATGACTTCCGTCTTCTGTCGTGGTATAGACAGAACCTAGACGTTCGAACTCGTTTAACTGTAATAAATCTTTTCCGGATCGTGCCCCAAGCAAGAATGTGACGGAGCAACGTGCTTTTGTCAAATTCTCTCCCAAGTACAAGAGTGGGGCTACCCCTACGCCTCCTCCTATGAGCAGACATCTTTGCTCTTTGGAGATTGGCTGTGAAAATCCGTTTCCGAGTGGAAGCACTACATTGACGATGTCTCCAACATTTACCTTTGCCAACTGACGTGTTCCGTCACCGACCAGTTGAACCAAGAACCAAACCTCATTATTTTCTCTGTCTACATTATTTATCGAGATGGGTCGTCGCAAGAAAGTGGTTGGCGAGTGATCTATCTTGATTTCGGCAAACTGTCCAGGTAGCATTGGTGGCAACTCCTGTTCGTTTGTCATCTTCAGCAACACGTAGTTGTCGTGTACCTTGATGTTCGCTGTTACCTTTAGGTCTAAGATATATTTTTTCATGAACAGAATTGTATTGTTATTCGCTTGCAAATATAATGTAAAAATTGAGCATACCGAAGACTGAGCAACAAGATTGCTCGATTATTATTGCCGGAAGCCACTCACCGATCCGGAGAATACAAATGCTTGATGTAAATCTTATGGGAACTACACTGCATTCATCTCTCATTCCTATTTATCGCTCTTATTTGGGAGGGAAGAGTACCTCAAAAGTACCATCATCAAAGAAAATGCGTATTTCAGTAACTTTTCTGGGAGCTTTCTCGACATACTTAAC
>CAVGKO010000114.1:0-695 GCA_963629885.1 Anaerobutyricum sp. | reverse complement strand
ATTTCTTTAGGTGGTTCCACGGGGGCTTTTACCTCATTTTCCTTGTCATATTCTGAATTGGCTTGCCAGTCGATGGTGTATTCTTTACTCTCGGTGGGTTTAGGAGTGGTAGGTTGAGGGGTTGAACTGATATACATGTCGCCCGTTCCATCCATCAACCAATCCCAACTAAGGGTAGGAAAACGTTGGTGGATCCGCTTGATTATATCTAAACTAGCGTTGTTGCGCCCATTCAGGATATGAGACAAAGATGCCTGTTGGATGCTTGTCTCTTTGGCAAACTGTAGAGCATTCATATTCTCTTTTGCCATTATCTGTGCTATACGTTCCTTCATTTTAGTTATTCCTATTAATCATATACGATATTACAATTGAACTAATCGGTTTACAAAACTAAATATAATAATCTAATGTACCAAATATATCCATTAGAAATTTAATATTAAAGATGTTTGTACTTCACTACAGCACTGTATAACTTTCTAATATACATAGGTAAAATACAATGTTATCCTAACATGCATCGGAATGTGAGCAATAAATGCAATTCGTCTGATTATTAGCATTATATGTATAAGATATCTGCTATTTATTGCCCTGCTATGCGGCTTCTGGCGCTAATTCTCATACTTACCTACCGATACACGCCAATAAATAGCGCTAACTTGCTGATTATAGCGTATATAAATATCGGA
>CAVGKO010000113.1:0-5677 GCA_963629885.1 Anaerobutyricum sp. | reverse complement strand
CCATTTTTCCGCCCGAAAATTGCTAGACGAGGGACTTTCTTTGGTTTTTCCGCTCGAAAAATGCTAGACGAGGGACTTTTTGATTCCCGGCGGGATGAGGAGAGGAACAATTCAAACACCATTCAAACGGCGTTTAAATACCGTTTGAAGGGGATTTGGTTGGGGCGAGAGGGGGCGTTTACAAAACAATGGATGAAAAGTATGTTTATAAACACCCCTCTGTCGGATTGCTTTGAGAGGGGATAATGCGATATTTGTCCTCACAAGAAGCAAGGCCCGGGCGGCGAAGGGCCACGCAAACCATGAAAAACACCAATACAGTCCGCAACTATTGAATATGAATTTATAATCCTTAAACGAATTGCCTTATGATGCGTAGAATCAAGAATGAGAGACCGGTATTCCACAAACACGAGTGTTCCGAAGACCGTAGAGGTCAGGTTATGACCCCCGAAGAGCTGCATGACTTTGCGGTGAAAACATTGATGGAGGAATATGCCGACACCAACATGGAGGTGGTACGGTATGACAAGAAGGATGCCTCTGAACCGGATTTCTATTTCGTGAACAACGGCAAACTGCCCAACTTCTCTGTCGGGATATCCGGCGTGAAGAAGGTCAACGTCCTTGTGGTGTATAGGCAGGATTTAAACAAAGACATCTCCGGCATCGACACGTCGAAGCTGGTTGACGACTACCGCCGCTACGGCATAATCCCGCGCATCACCTTCGCTTCGGCGTGGTGCATATCCGAGGGTAGCAAGGGAGGCAAGCCGGCAATCTGCGGGGGTAACTTCTGCTTCGAATACAATCCCGTCAGTGTGCTGCCCGATGAAACAAACGAGGAGCTGGACACAGTGCTTTCGGACACCGAGCTTGCCCTCAAGTATGCCGAGGCTTGGAATAAGTGTGATGCCTCCATCATTGAGCCCTATCTCGACAAGGATTTTCATTACGCTTCGGACCGGATATTCGACGTGTTTCCCTGCCGCGCAGAGTATCTGGATTATTTCCGAGCCAAACTCCAAGCAATTAGTCTCAGCCAAAACAAACCCGAAATCACCTTCGGATTTAACCAGAGGATAAAGCTTACATGTCTGCTTTTTGAGCAATATTCTGCCGCCTTGGTCTTGGGCACCTACAACGGACGGATAAAGTCTGCCTATATGATGAGAAAACCCTGGATATTCCACCCCTTCGACCCGGTGAACAAAGTCAATATGAGTCACGGCTTCCATTGGTATGGTGTGATGCCCGGCGAGCTACTGATAAAGAATCATATGAAAGCCCTCGTGGAGGATTCCAAGACGTGGAGAAAGACCCGCACACAGGTGACGATGGGCGAGATGTATGAGGAGAAGACCACCGTGTGCTCCTTCCTGTATGGCGAGAGCGATATACGGGTGCTCACCATCACGGCGTATGATAAAAGCAGCAATACGGATGCTCTCGTCACCTTCTACCCCTACTGCAAAGGCACGCCCCTGGAGGTGCATATCGATAAGGTGATTGAATGGGACGACCAATTGGAGGCAACGGTGTTTTGCTGCATAGACGATTTTCTGTTTGCCTTCTTTGCCACCGATTACTATTGCAACAAACACAAATACGTGGAAGGACAAACATTGACCATCGACCTGGCGGCGCTGGCATTAAATGCCCAAGAGGCACAGAGCCACCTCTTGCTCGAAGGGCAGAAAGCCATCGACTGGCTGGCCAAGAAGGGAAAAGAACCCACCTACGACGAGAACGGACAGGTGGAACCGGTGAAGCTGAGTCTAAAGCAAAAGGTGGTGTTCCTCAACCGCGATACTCAGAACCCCGACGAAGCAACGTTCCATTCCCCCGTCGGCGCCATAGAGGAGACATCGATATTGGGCGTCGACTTCTTCAAGACAACGATAATGGTTTGCAACAAACATATCGCAAGAGAGGATAAGGACATGGTGGTGTCGCTGCCCTTATATTTCCGCCGGGAGTTCTTCCCCGACGTGAAGGAAGGCGACCCCCTCTCGGGATGGCTGTGGATTACCGGCTCAATCGCCGGAGAGCACGAGATGGGCTCGGACGAAGGCGATGTGGACAACCACTTGGGCGAAATGGCTGTGGAGTTTGAAGACTATATGGATGGCTGCGATTTCAACAAGTTCGACAACCTTATGTTTGTGCTCAGCCATCTGCCGCTTCTGAAGATACGCGAGGGATACGAGCTGGATGCCTTCCAAAAAGGCGACAGCCACGGGTGGGTGTTTCAGCCCTATTGTTGCCGGCAGAATTCCTTCGTGCGCTATATCCCTTCGGAGCACGGCGAATACGACGACAGCATGTATATCCAAAACATGATAGATTATCAGGAGGCAGAAACAGTGCCGCCCTATATGTCTTACTTCAGCGTCCCCTTCACCCCGGAAGGTATCTTTCAGGCATGGATGCTCAACAACCTCACGGACTTTATGCCCCGAGGATGGCATGCCGGCTACGGCTCAAAGACATTCATATTCGAGACAAGCAGAATAGAACACATCTTCCGTCCCAATAAGCATATCGACAGGGAGAAGGTGCGCGAAGAGGTCTTTGCCCTCGACCCGGAGTCGCTGCTGCCCAAGGTATCCATCTCGGGCAACTACGCCGTATTGGAGTATGTCTACTGGAACGACTGGAGCGGATTGGTCAAGGTTATAGCCGAGGTGGACAAAGAAGGCAACACCGTCCGATTCGGCACCCCCACCGAAGAAGTCCTGGTAGCCTACCATAGCAGTCTGAGGTTCTGATAGCATAAAAACAATGTCTAAAAAGCGGAGACATTTTCTTGCTACACAATCGATGTGGCAATCACTCGCCATGAGCCATTTTCTAATCGGGCAATGTAGCCATTGTCTGTCATACGCTTCACTAACTTCTGTACGGCAGAGGTGTTTATACCCAAATCCGTAGTCAGTTGGGCGTAGGTGATGTTTGGGTTGTCACGCATCAGTCGCAATATACGAGGTGCGTTTTTGCTTCGGGCGGAAATAATGTCGCCGTCATACCACCACAGGTCTTCTTCCTTACGGCTCACGAAGTCGATATCAGCTTGTATCTCACGTTGCACAAGCCTCTCAAAGTATTTCAAGAATTGACCTATCTGGTTGATGGTGGCATGGGCTCCTACCGAGGGAATTGTACCGACCACAAAATCCGTCTTATGTAGGGCCTCCAGATATTCCTGCTTCTTGCGGCTACGCACTACAATCATCGGCCAACCATGACGTGAAAGTATGTAATTCACCATCAGTCTGGCGATACGTCCATTGCCGTCCTCAAAGGGGTGAATGCGTATATAACGATAGTGGAACGAGTGGTAAGTTACCACCTCTGTTGGTGGTATACGATTTAACCTTTGTATTTATTGCGCCATAATTCCTAATAACAGACTTCCATCTTCGCTTTGCCGTATCTGCTGTTCTATATTGTCGACGAGTTTCATTTACACAGGTGGAAAATTTTTGCAAAACTTTCTACTTACAAATGTAGGCGTTTTTCATAAGCAACGACAAATCGAAGAATTAAACAATTGAATAAGGCTTCTATACAGACTACAAAATTCTTCATTCAATGAAACTTCCATAGCGACATCTTTGAAGAATTGGAAACTTTTGGAAAGGCATTGGATAACATCTAAAACGTAAATCATTATGACAACAGGCGATTGCTTTATTCTAATTTCATTACGTTTGCGCAGCAAAAAAATAAGTGCATCTTTGCATCGAAAATTTACGAGTAACACCGCATATAGATATGGCAACACCATCTGAGAAATTGGCGCAGTCGCTTGATGTTTTGAGGCGTCTCCGAGACTCGAGCGACAGTCCTATAATCAAATCCGCGGACATTGGCAGGACTCACCTGGAGCGGCTTGTGGAAAACGGCTTCCTGATGAAAGTTGTAGGCGGTTGGTATATCCAGTCAGACCCCGCTGCCGTATCCGGTGACACGACTGCTTGGTACATATCATATTGGCGGTTCATCGCAGAATATGTACGGGAAAGACTTGGCGAAGAATGGTGCCTGTCGGCAGAGGTCTCTTTGGATGTGCTGACCGGGAACTGGACTGTGCTTCCGCAACTAACCGTACGTTCACCGAAATGCAACAATTCAAATGTTAGCTTGCTGTTTGGATGCAGTATATTTTTCCTCAAGGCTGATTGCGCAAGCAAAGTTGTCAAGGAAAGCCGTTATGGGTTGAATGTGTACAGTATTCCTGAAGCGCTGGTAATGACATCGCCAGTCTTTTTCCGACGCAGCGGCACAACGGCCAGGACTGCTCTTGCTGCTGTAAGAGATTCCTCCGAAATCCTTCCCTACCTTCTCGACAAGGGCCGTTCATCACGTGCAGGAAAGCTTGTCGGGGCCTTCAGAAATGTACAGATGCTCTCCGTTGCGGATGAAATCAAATCTACGATGAAGCGGTTTGGATATGTAATTCGTGAGGAAGACCCGTTTGAAGACAAATATGAGTTCACCCGTGATGTCTCTCCATACGCGACCCGCATCCGTCTGATGTGGCAGAGTATGCGCGAGATGGTACTTTCCATAAAACCTTCAGTTCCCGCACGTACAGATATTGATGCTTATATGAAGGATGTTGAGGACCGATATAAACTTGATGCATATCATTCCTTGTCAATCGAAGGGTATAAGGTCTCTGAGGAATTGATTGAGAAAGTCCGTAGCGGTAGCTGGAGACCGGATGAGAATTCATCCGACAAAGATGACAAGGCGGCTCTTGCAGCCCGCGGATATTGGCAGGCGTTCCAAGAAGTCAAGAAAAGCCTTAGAACCATTCTCGGTGGAGCAAATGCCGGAACTGTAGTTGAAAAGGATCACAGAGTATGGTATCAGGAGATGTTTGCACCTTCCGTGATGGCCGGTATTATCAAGGCTTCCGACATTGTCGGGTACAGAACGAATCAGGTTTATATCCGCAACTCCATGCATACGCCTCTGAACCCTGAGGCTGTCAGGGACGCTATGCCTATGCTGTTTGATTTGCTCAAGACTGAGAATGATGCCTGGGTGAGGGCTGTCCTCGGGCACTTCATTTTCACCTTCATTCATCCTTATATGGACGGAAACGGCAGAATGGGCAGATTCCTGATGAATGTGATGCTGGCATCCGGCGGCTACAGATGGACAATAATACAGAAGGAGATTCGTGACAAGTATATGTCCGCCTTGGAATGTGCCAGCGTTCAGGGGGAAATCGGTGAATTCGCTTCTCTGATTGCGTCTATAATGGTATAATGACCTTAATATTACACATCAAATCCGCCATATTATGAAATGTCTCCGAATACTCATCATAGCATTATTGTTTCCACTCTCCCTTCACGCCCAAAGCGCAGACCAGCGAATCGGCGGAAATGACCCGTAAGATGGCCGGCAAGAACAATGTGATCTGGATTCCGGTCACCATCAACGGAAAGAAATACGAATTCATTCTGGACACCGGGGCATCATACACCGCGCTGTCTGAATCTTTCGCAAAGGAAATCGGCGCAGAATGCGTCCGTGACACTATAGACCTTCACGGTGCCAACTACGCCGGCGGCACGCAGACGCAGCGTGCATTGATAAGGAATATGTCCATCGGCGCGGCGGAAATCGACGACCTCCTCGCGTACGTTCTCAGCGACAA
>CAVGKO010000112.1:0-5816 GCA_963629885.1 Anaerobutyricum sp. | reverse complement strand
CTTCTACGTGGAGATTGACGGCGACGCCACACACAACCCCAAGGTGATAATGAACGTGGTTGACATGATGGACAAATACAACATCGGATACGGCTCGGTGAACCACAACCGCAACCGTTGCCTCGACTGCGGCTACGAGAATGCCGACGCCAAGATGACTGAATGCCCCAAGTGTGGCAGCAAGAATGTTGACAAGCTGCAACGCATCACAGGCTACTTGGTGGGCACAACCGACCGTTGGAACAAAGCCAAACTTGCCGAGCTCAACGACCGCGTAGTTCACGACTAAAAAAGGAGACGCCTTACATCATGCTTTCCATATTAGATATAGTAGAAGACACAACAGTAGACGGTCCGGGCTTTAGGACCGCCATCTATGCAGCCGGGTGCCCCAACAAATGCCCCGGCTGCCATAACCCCGAGTCGTGGGACATCAACAACGGCAAACCAATGTCTACCGAGGAGATACTTGAGAAGGTCCTTGCCGACGAGTTTGCCAACGTCACCTTCAGTGGCGGCGACCCCATGTTTCAGCCCGAAGGATTCACTCTCCTGGCCCGCGCCATAAAAGAAAGAAGTGGGAAAGATATCTGGTGCTACACCGGCTTTCTCTACGAGAATCTGCTGCAAAACCCTCTTCAGGCAGCCCTCCTTCAATATATCGACGTGCTTGTGGACGGAAGATTTGAGCAGGCCCTACGCGACGAGGACCTGCTGTTTCGTGGCAGCAGCAACCAACGGATTATCGACGTGAAGCAATCGCTGAAAGAAAACCGGGTGGTTCCTTACAACTACAATCCCTTTATTCCTGACTAAGCAGGTGGTTCTTTAGCGGATTGGAATACATCTCCAGCATCTTGGTGCGAAGGAATGCTTCGTCCTTGCCGGGCAGAACAATCTTGTCGAGCTGCCCCTGGAGATATTCCTCAAACCCCTTGCGGTCTTTCACTCCGTAGTGACTGCTGAAACGCTTGGTGCCCGTCAGCATATCATATGCCACATAGTTGCACGGATAGAAGCGATAGTGCTTGTAGATTTCCTTATCGATGATGGAGCAAGCGGCAGCCACCAAGCTGTTCTTCTCCATATCCTTGTCCAAAGCCGCCAACAAATCGTTTATGGGGCGCGTCAGCGTGATATGCACGCGGCCCTTGTAGTTGAGTATGCCTGTCTCCATGCTCAGCAAATCGTCGCGCTGACGCTTCACATAGTTGGGGTCATCGCGTTTGAGCTGAAACTCTTTTGCCTTCAAGAAATCGCATGGGTCGTACTCGTAGGAGATGGCAACGGGGAATATGTTTAAGTCCATGAGGTTGGAGACAAAGTCCTTGTCGCCGCTCATGGTGAGCATCTTCAATACGCTGCCCTGTGTGCGGTCGTTCGAATCCTTCGCACGGCCCTCACGCTGTGCTATCCACACCGATTCTTTTGTCTCTGTAATGGTATGGCGGATATATGCCGAGAGGGTACGGCTCACGTCGAGCATTTGTCTGACCGACACACCGCGCTTCACGATGAAGCTGTTGTTGAGGCGCACCAAGGTCTCAATCCACGGACGAATCAAGAGATTGTCGCCAATGGCCACCTGCGTCAATCCATAGCCCACGTCATAGAGCATGACATTAAGGAAGGAGGCATCCAACACAATGTCGCGATGGTTGGAGATAAACGTACACGGCTGCTTGTCTTTGGGGAGGCGGCTACGTCCCGACACAGTCAATGAGAATGTAGTTTTGTTTGCCACATCCATCACTGCCGCATAAGCCAGCTTCGACTTGAAATCCTCCTTTGTTTTAAACGAACGCATCTTCTCGGCAAACTCTGCCCAGTTAACGTCCGGCTTGATATACCGAAATGCCCGCTCAAAATCTTCGCTGGCGATAAGCGATTCAATAGCATCCTTCACCTCGCTGTTGTTCAGCGGACGAATGTCGTCAAAATCATAAACTGCTTCTGTATCCATCCTTACCTCCCTTTTCTAATTGTCGTTTCTAAGTCCGTCCTCAATGATATCCGTCAAGACATCCTTGATATCCAATCCGGCAGCCCTAACCTGCTGCGGGATAAAACTGGTGGCTGTCATGCCCGGCGTGGTGTTGACCTCAAGCATCACGGGCTCGCCATTCTCTATGATAAAATCTATTCTTATAAGCCCCTTGGCTCCCAATATGTCGTATATCCTCGACGCCTCGCTCTGCACCTTCTTTGTCAGAGCTTCGGAGATGCGTGCCGGCGTAATCTCGTCCGACTCTCCTTTATATTTGGCATCGAAATCGAAAAACTCGTTCTTGGTAACCACCTCGGTGAGCGGGAATATCACTTCCTTGCGAGGGGTTTTGCCTCCGCCTACCTTATAGCAGCCGCAGGTAACCTCCGTGCCCGAGATAAAACGCTCCATCACAACCTCCCGTCCTTCGGCAAACGCCTTGGCAATGGCGGGTTGTAGCTCTGAGGCTTCTTTCACCTTCGTGACTCCGAAGCTGCTGCCTCCGTCGTTGGGTTTCACAAATATCGGGAGGCCCAAACGCTCTATGGCTTCCTCATCGCTCACTGTCTCGCCCTTAAACAACCGGATGGAATCTGCCACGCAGATACCGAAACTCTTGAGGTAGTGGTTGCACACGTATTTGTTGAACGTGAGCGCACTCACCAATTGAGGGCACGAAGAATAGGGCATGCCTATCATATCGAAATAGCCCTGAAGGCGTCCGTCCTCACCCGGAGTGCCGTGGATGGTGATATAAGCAAAGTCGAAATGCTTCGCCGTGCCATTTTCCCGGAAGCTGAAGTCGTTCTTGTCTATCGGCGCGCTTCCGCCCCCGGGGAGTTTCACCTCCCAGTCGCCTTTCTTCACTATGGCGATATATAGGTTGTATCTCTCCTTGTCGATAAAAGAATAGAGACCGTCGGCACTCTTGAGCGACACCGCCATCTCCGAGGAATCTCCTCCTGCCACAATAGCTATGTTCTTTTTCATCTTCATATCTCTTTTGTTGTTGCGTATGCCCGCCATTTGTCAATCAGCCGTGTCATGTCCTCGGGTATCTCGGAGTCGAAAAACATCTCCTCGCCCGTGGTGGGATGCACAAACCCCAGCGTCTTGGCATGCAGAGCCTGACGTGGGCAAATGGCAAAGCAGTTTTGCACAAACTGTTTGTATCTCGTATGAGTTGTTCCTTTCAAAATCTCGTTTCCGCCATAACGCTCGTCGTTGAAAAGCGTGTGGCCTATATATTTCATATGTACACGAATCTGGTGTGTGCGGCCTGTCTCCAAGCGGCATTTCACGAGGGTCACATACCCCAGGCGTTCCAACACCTCGTAGTGTGTAACAGCCCGTTTCCCTTGGTCGCCTTCGGGGAAGACTGTCATCTGCATCCTGTTGCGCGGGTCGCGACCGATATTGCCTTCTATCCTCCCCTCGTCGGCTTTCACTATGCCCCACACCAAGGCACGATATTCTCGTTGTGTTGTCTTGTTGAAAAACTGGAGGCTCAGCCGTGCCTTGGCGGCGGGCTTCTTGGCAATCACCAGCAGTCCGGACGTATCTTTGTCGATGCGGTGCACCAATCCCAATGCAGGGTCGTTGGGGTCGTATTCGGGGTCGTCTTTGAGATACCACGCAAGGGCATTCACCAGTGTACCGGTGTAGTTGCCGTGCCCCGGATGCACAACCAATCCTGCCGGCTTGTCCACAACCAGCAAATCATCATCTTCGTAAACAATCTTTATGGGGATATTCTCGGGCACGATGGTGAAGTCGTGACGCGGGCGCGACATCATGATGGTGACCACATCTTCGGGCTTCACCCTATAGTTGCTCTTCACGGGCTTCCCGTTTGCCATGATGTAGCCGGCTTCTGCCGCCAGCTGTATCCTGTTGCGTGTGGCACCCAGCACACGGTCGACAAGGAATTTATCGACTCTCAAGAGCGACTGCTTACGGTCGGCAACGAAGCGGAAATGCTCATACAGCTTGGGAGAGCCGTCTTCGTTCTGCTCCAACAGGTCGTCCGCCTGCTCATCGTCTATGTCGTCGATAAAATCATCCATGGCTAAAACCATTTTTCTTCTTCACTATCCAGCGACTCTACGGGCCGGTTCTCCGGCAACGAGTCTTGAGGCATCTCGTCGGTGCCACTGCTCACCTTCAGCACCAGTGGAGCGGTGAGCGGCACGTGTGTACCCTTAGCCAAAGGCTTCCCGCGCATCTCCACGCCGATGGCAAGGTCTTTATATTTGCCCGCAACATATTCTATATCTATCTTCTCGAAGCCGCGAGCCTTCAGCAATGCGTAGGCTTGGCGAAACGAGAGGTCCTCCACCTCGGGTATTGTTGCCATCTGCGAGGTCATGGCATTCACCGTGACAAACACGATGCGTCCTTCTTTCACCTTCGAGCCTACCTCCGGCACCAGTTCCACAATGGCTCCGGGCTCCACATCTTTCGAGAACACCGAGTCTATCACATTATAACGCAAACCACTCTGAGTGAAAAGAGCGGCTGCTTCGTCCATCCTCAGGCCCTTCACGTCGGGCACCACCACAGCCTCGTTGTGCTTGGTATACACGTCGAGCCATCTCAGTGCGCCATATATCAAGCCACACGCCACCACTGCTGCCAACAGCAGATTAAACACATATGGATTCTTTATCAGCCTGACAAAAAAACTGTTCATACACGATTCTCTTGAGGTGGGTCAAAAATAGGGAACAAAGCCGTTAAAACAAAGAAAGTAAAGGCTTTTTTGGGAAAACCTTTACTTTCTTCTACAAAATCCTTTTCTAAATGGACTACCCATTGTATTCGTCAGATACCGTCAACTTAGCTCTTCCCTTTGCGCGGCGGGCTGCCAACACTCTGCGGCCGTTAGCGGTAGCCATTCTCGAACGAAAGCCATGCTTGTTCTTTCTCTTTCTGTTGGAGGGTTGAAATGTTCTCTTCATTTTTCTCTATATTTTATTTGTTCTTGTTCCACAATAGGGTCGCAAAGATATGGGCTTTTTTCAAATAAACAAAGCCGCATCTTGCTTTTTCCTCAAAAAATGCCGCCTTTATACATATCTTCGAAGTTGTTGTGGCATCCTTCCAAGCGCTGAGCCTCCCTGCCTTCCGGATTGAGTTCGATGGATTTCTTGAGGTCAAGGAATGCTCCGTCTTTATCTCCCTTGAGGTTTTTGGCTCTGCCACGCTCGGCGTAAGCGGCGGCAAACTCAGGGCGCATATCTATCACTTCACCCAGGAACGCGATTGCCTCGTCGAGGTTTCCGCGCGCAATCAAGAGCTTTCCTTTGTGCATGTAGGCATCGTCGTTGAAGGGATTGAGGTCAATAGCCATCTGATAGTCTTCTTCGGCGGCGTCAGCCTCACCCAAGGCTTCGCGCACCGAGCCTCTGATGATGTATACCGTTTCTTCTTCGGGGGCCAAAGAGACGGCTTTCTCGGCGTCGGGCAAGGCTTCCGTGGCTTGGCCCATGAGGAGCAATGTTTCGGCACGAAGCATATAGGCATCGGTAAAGTCATCTTTTATGGCGATGGCTTTTGTGAGGTCGGCAATCACCGCGAGCTTCTCGCCAAGGGCTTTCTTTGCCTTAGCCATGAGAAACCAAGCGAGGTAGGAGTCGTTGTCTCTCTCAATCACATCCCGGCAATCTTTCACAGCCTCATCGTTCTTGTCCACCATAAACAGCATATTGGCTCTTGCGATGCGTGTGGGGATATCGTCGGGGCGAAGCTCAATCATATGGTTCATCACCTCTATGGCATCTTCCCGGCGGTTAACCGACTGATAAGCCTCAGCCAGGCAGCTCATCGT
>CAVGKO010000111.1:0-5817 GCA_963629885.1 Anaerobutyricum sp. | reverse complement strand
CGGTGTATCGGAGAAGTGGTAACCGTCGTATTGTTTTTTCAGCTTTGCCACCATGAAGTCGAAGGAACATTTTTCCCTCTTTGCCATTTCTGTGATGGGTTCATGGAAATAGGAGAGCATTTCTTCTTCCGTGATGCCGCAGAGTGTGTCGTACTTCGGGTGCATACTAATATCTTTGGGTTGGTTGAACCCGCTGAACACACTCACTTGCGAGAATTTGGTGACGCCCGTGAGGAACACAAACTGCAAGTGTTCGTCGGCAGCCTTGAAGGCGGAATAGAACGATTTGAGCGTATCGCGATTGTATTCTTCGAGCGAAATCTCCACGCCTTGGTAGTTCACCTTGTAAGGCGCACCCATCACGTCGAGCAGAGGCTTGTCGTATTCATCCACAAGCACCACAACACGTGTACCCGTCTGACGATGGATGGTAGCGATGATGTTCTGAAACCTGCGACCGATGCTTGCGCCTTCGGTCACTTCCACCCGATACTCCTTTTCCAACTCCGATACTATGGCATTCAAGGCACCAGTCAGTGCATCCACGCGGGTGAAATTATCTCCGTTAAAGTCGATGCGCAGCACGGGATATGTCTTCCAATCCTTCTCCAGCGCCTCAATCTTCAGTCCTTTGAAGAGTTCCTTCTTGCCGAGGAAATAACTCTCAAGAGTGGAGATGAGCAGGCTCTTCCCAAATCTGCGAGGGCGACTGAGGAAATATACCTTCCCCTCTGTTGCCATAGAATACACCATGTCGGTTTTGTCAACATACACAAAGCCGTCTTGAATAATATTCTCGAATGTCTGTATGCCTATCGGGTATTTCATACGCTGCAGTATTTATCGTTTCCGATGCGAAGTTAGGGATTCCGTTTCTCTCTCGCAATACGCTCTCGAATTCCCAAAACACATCGGCGTACCCCTACGACGGTATGTATATTTTTTCGGAGGGAGCGTCGTACCCCTACAACGTTAATAGATGTTTATGTTTTGCATCGTCGTACCCCTACGACGATATGTTTTTCTTCTTTTTGACATCGTCGTACCCCTACAACGTTAATGGATGTTTATATTTTGCATCGTCGTACCCCTACGCTGATGTTTTCCATTAACATTTGACATCGTCGTACCCCTACGACGTTAAGGGAAATTTACATTTGAGACTGTCGTACCCCTACGCCGATGTTTCCCATTAACATTTGGAATCGGCGTAGGGGTACGACGATAAAAAAACACCTTGCACAAATCTCTTGCGCCAAAGTAACAGATAGGCGACACCCGGCATGTTGTCATATTATTCAAGAAAAAAGGCGGCCCGTTTTGGGTCGCCTTTTTTGTCCGGCTTATTTCAAGGGTTATAGCCCTGCGCCGTGACAGTTCTTGTACTTCTTACCGCTTCCGCAGGGGCAGGGGTCGTTGCGCCCTACGCGTTTCTCGCTGCGGACGGGCTGCTGCGGTCCGCGCGGCTGAGTATTGTTGCCACTGAGGTCGGATTTCTCGGTGCGATAGCGGCTCATGTCCTGATGAATCTCCGGACCGGCTTGTCTTACCTCGATGCGGCGGCGTGCGGCGGCTGCGGCGGCTGCCTGACGGGCTGCCATTGCCTGCTTCTCCTCTTCGGTGGGTTCCTGGCGCACCGGAATCTGTCCACGCATCAATATGGAGGCAGTCTTGCGGTTCATGGTGTCGACCATCGACTTGAAGAGGTTATACGACTCAAGCTTATAAATCAGCAACGGGTCTTTGTTTTCGTAGCTTGCGTTCTGCACGGAGTGGCGCAGTTCGTCCATCTCGCGCAGGTGCTCCTTCCATGCCTCGTCGATGGTATGCAGCACGACGGCCTTCTGGAAGGCTTTCGTGATGGCCTTGCTCTCCGTCTCGTAGGCTTCCTTGAGGTTGCAGGAGATGTTATACATACGCTTGCCGTCGGTGATGGGGATAAGGATGTTTTCATACATCGCGCCCTGATTCTCGTATACCTGCTTGATGACGGGGTTGGCCACCTGCGCCATGCGCTCCATACGTTGCTTGAACAGCTTCAAGGCTTCGTCGAACAGTCGGTCGCCCACCTCAGAGGCTTTCATCCCCTTGAACTCCTCTTCCGTGAACGGGCATTCCATGGCGAAGGTCTTAAACAGCTCCAATTTGAAGCCTTCGTAGTCGAGCGCATCAACATGCTGCTCGGCAATGGCTACGGCAGTGTCGTAGATAGTGTTCAACACATCCAAGCCGATACGCTCACCCATGAGGGCATGGCGGCGGCGGGTGTAGATAACGTTACGCTGCGAGTTCATCACATCGTCGTATTCCAAGAGGCGTTTACGTATACCGAAGTTGTTTTCCTCAACCTTCTTCTGTGCACGTTCCACCGACTTGCTCAGCATATTGTGCTCCAATACCTCGCCTTCCTTGAAGCCCAGGCGGTCCATCAACCCGGCAATCTTGTCGGAAGCAAACAGACGCATGAGGTCATCCTCAAGCGAGACAAAGAACACTGAAGAACCCGGGTCGCCTTGACGTCCCGAACGACCACGCAACTGACGGTCCACGCGGCGGCTCTCGTGGCGCTCAGTACCGATGATAGCCAAACCACCGGCAGCCTTCACCTCGGGCGAGAGCTTGATATCGGTACCACGACCTGCCATGTTGGTGGCTATAGTCACCGTACCGCTCTGACCTGCCAGTGCCACAATCTCGGCCTCCTTCTGGTGCAACTTTGCATTCAACACATTGTGTTTTATCTTACGCAGCGTAAGCATACGGCTTAGGAGCTCGGAAATCTCCACGGAGGTGGTACCCACCAACACCGGACGCCCGGCATTTATCAGAGAGCATATCTCCTCAATCACGGCAGCATATTTCTCGCGCTTGGTCTTGTAGATGCGGTCGTTCATATCGATACGGGCAATCGGACGGTTCGTCGGGATTACCACAACATCCAGCTTATAGATATCCCAGAACTCACCGGCTTCGGTCTCCGCCGTACCGGTCATACCCGCCAGCTTGTGATACATACGGAAGTAGTTCTGGAGCGTGATGGTTGCAAAGGTCTGCGTGGCAGCTTCCACCTTCACACCTTCCTTGGCCTCGATGGCTTGGTGCAGACCGTCGGAGTAGCGGCGGCCATCCATGATACGGCCCGTCTGCTCGTCCACAATCATCACCTTATTGTCTATCACAACGTATTCGTCGTCTTTCTCAAACAGCGTGTATGCCTTCAGCAACTGGTTGATGGTATGTACGCGCTCGCTCTTCACGGAGTAGTTAGAGAGTATCTCGTCTTTCTTGGCCTGCTTCTCTTCGTCCGTGCCATTGAAGTGCTCCAGCTGCGAGAGCTCGGAGGTGATATCCGGGAGGACAAAGAACGTGGGGTCGTCTGACTTACCCGTAAGGAGGTCGATACCCTTATCCGTCAACTCAACGCTGTTGTTCTTCTCGTCGATAACGAAGTAGAGCTCCTCGGTAGCCTCATGCATATGACGCATGTTCTCCGACATGAAGTATTCCTCGGTCTTCAGCATCTGCGCCTTCACGCCCTGCTCGCTGAGGTATTTGATGAGCGCCTTACTACGCGGGTAACCCTTGAAGGCACGGAACAGCTGCACCGTTCCCTCTTCCACCTCTTTGGCATCGCTGCTCGCCATCTTCTTCTTGGCCTCGATAAGCAGTTTGGCGCACAAATCCTTCTGCGCATTCACCACCACCTCCACGTTGGGGCGGAACTGCTCAAACAGCTGCTCCTCGCCACGGGGGATAGGACCGGAGATGATAAGCGGCGTACGGGCATCGTCAATCAAGACGGAGTCGACCTCATCCACAATAGCGTAGTTGTGCTTGCGCTGTACCAAATCGTTAGGGCTTATCGCCATATTGTCGCGCAGGTAGTCGAAACCAAACTCGTTGTTCGTACCAAACGTGATATCTGCGTTATAGGCTGCACGGCGGGCATCGGAGTTAGGCTGGTGCTTGTCGATGCAGT
Organism: Anaerobutyricum sp.; assembly: GCA_963629885.1. Classification (GTDB taxonomy): domain Bacteria; phylum Bacteroidota; class Bacteroidia; order Bacteroidales; family Tannerellaceae; genus Parabacteroides. Next base: position 1,838 of record CAVGKO010000111.1, on the reverse strand, counting down.
CCACCGAAAGCCCGTGGAACATATAAAGCGGTCCCATCCATTCAGAGTCACGCTTCGAGAGGTAGTCGTTCACCGTCACCACATGCACACCGTTTCGCGTCAAGGCATTCAGGAATACCGGCAGCGTAGCCACCAGGGTCTTACCCTCACCGGTTGCCATCTCTGCAATCTTACCCTTATGCAGAACCACGCCGCCGAAGAGCTGCACGTCGTAGTGCACCATGTCCCACACTATCTCGTTGCCACCGGCCTTCCAGTGATTGAGGTAGATGGCCTTGTCGCCTTCGATGCGCACAAAGTCGTGCTTGGCAGCAAGGTCACGGTCGAAGTCGTTGGCCGTAACCACCACCTCTTCGTTCTCAACAAAGCGGCGTGCCGTATCTTTCATTATGGCAAAAGCCTCCGGGAGAACCTCCTCAAGGATTATCTCCAGCTTGTCGGTGATTGCCTTCTCTATCTTGTCCACCTTAGCCCAGATGGCTTCGCGTTCTTCAAGCTCCTTTTCATCTATGCCCTTACGAAGCGCTTCCACCTCTGCGCGTTCGTCGGCAACATAATCCCGGATGCGTTGCTTAATCTCATCCGTTTTGGCCCTCAGCTCATCGTTCGAGAGCACCTGGATTGACGGATATACGGCCTTAATCTTCTCCACGTAGGGAGTGATTTCTTTCAGGTCTCGCTGCGACTTATTGCCGAACAGCTTCGTCATAAATTCATTAAATCCCATGATGTATATATTCGTTTATTTATTTCGTAAAGTGATTATTCGTTGACGCGGGGGGTAGGCCGTGGCAAGAGAGCCTTCGGCCTAAAGCGAAGAGATGGTCTACTTCTTGGTCGTCAACTCCCAAAGAGGCAGACTTTGGGATGCATTCGGTGGCCGTATCCTCAACACATGGGTTACCGAGGGAGCCACCTCCGTAGCCTTTACCTCGCGATAGACACGCTCCGGCTTGATGCCGCTGCCCAAGAACACGAGCGGAGTGATGACGGCATTGTTGCGGATAATCTTAACCTTCTCTTTCGGGTTGTCGTTGTTGATAATCCAGCTCGGCTGCAACTCTATGATGAGGTCGCCGCGTCGGAGGTGATGAGTGCCTTGGCGGAACTTCGCCGTCCCCTCGTTCCATGAGCCGGTACGCAGGGCATCGTCGGTGGTCACATGCTGCACGCCGCTGAACTCCATCAGGAACTCAGCCGAGCGCTTCTGTATCTCCGACAGACTGAGCTTGGCATCCTCAATGGCTTTCCTATCAAGGAATATCTGATTGTCGTAATAACCCTTCACCCAGTTGGTCTGCTGACCATAGAGCGCCATGAGATACATATTGAGCAGAGCCACGCAACGCTTGGGGTGAAACTCGCCGCCGTTTACCTGCAGGTTCTCGGCATACGCCTCTTCGCTGGTGTAGTAGCCCGTGCCGGTGAACACCACCAAGGTGTTGGCCAGACCCACCTTCTTGTCGACGGCATCCAAGAGCTGCTCGATGTCTTTGTCCAGCTGACAGTATGTGTCTTGTATCTCGCGGGTGTAGTCCTTACTCATGTTGCCCCGGTAGTTGCCGGCATAGTAGGTAACCGCCAACATATCCGGGCAGCTTCGCGTACCGAAGGCACCAAACTCAAGGAACTGGAGCGCCAGCTTGTTTACTTCCTTATTGATGAAAGGCGTTGTCTTCAGCCGCGGGTAGCAGTCCTTGGTCTTCTCGTCGAAGGTATACTTAAACGCCACCTCATCTTGCAGGTATGGGAAGGCGTCGTACTTGTCCAGAGAGAGGGATGGCGTCCATACCATCTTGTTTATGCGCGAAGGGAGCGACTCTTGGCCGTTGTTATAG
>CAVGKO010000110.1:0-5932 GCA_963629885.1 Anaerobutyricum sp. | reverse complement strand
AGCTGGAACAGGATGTTTTGCTTTGCTTCCATAATCTTGGTGCTCGGACGTTTGATTTTGTTGATGGAGCTGAGGGCTGCCTGATAGTTCTTGGTGGTTAGGTATACCTCCACGAGGTAGTCGTTCACCTTATCGGCATATTGCGAGTTCGGGAAATCGTTGAGAAAGTCTTCGAAGATGGTCACCGACTCGCCGAATCCCGTAAAGGCTGTCTCGTGGATAAGAAGAGCGTAGTTATACATTGCCACTTCCTGCACTTGCTTGTCGAACGATGCCGTTGCCGCTGCCTCGAAAGCCATGCGGGCATTGTTCTTGTCTTTGAGCTTGAGGTACGACTGCCCGAGATACAGATAAGCGTTTTGCGAGAGGGCATCGTTCTCGCCCACTGTCTGCGAGAGTGCATTCACGGCACTGCTATAGCTTCCCTTATCGTAATGACATACACCGAGGATATAAAGGTCGCCTCTCAGCGGGCTGTCGGTGGACGATACGTATTTGCTCAGCATGTTGATTGCCTTGCTCTTTTCGCCCATGTGGTAATACGAGTTACCCACGATGCGATATACCTCGCTGTTGTTCTTGCTGTCGGGGTAAGAGGAGAGGAGCTCGTTGCCCTCACTTACCACCTTCTCGTATTTATTCTGTATGAAATAGATTTGCGTGATGTAGTACTGCGACTGTTCGCTGTAGTCGGGTGACTCTTTCAAGCGGGTAAACTCTGTCAGAGCACTTCCGTAGTCACCGTTTGCGTAGTCGATATAAGCCACGTAATAGGTTGCGGCTTCACGGTAATGGGTGCCTATCTGCTGTATCCTGGCGAAGTAACCCCGGGCCTTGTCCATATCGCCCGTTTGCAGGAGTGAATAAGCCAACCTGAAACTGTAGGTCTCCTGCTGCTCTGCGCTGAGCATATCGATGTTGGATTCGTTGAACCAGAAGATGGCCTTCTGATATTCTCCACGTCCGAAATGAACGCTTCCGATGAGGAAATTCACCTCGTCGCTATGACGCGATGCCGGATAATCCTCAAGGTAATTCTTGAGCAACTCATCGGCATTGGCGCGCCCCTGCTCAAAGGCGGCATAAACCATCATGTAATCGGCTTCCTGAATCAAATCGGCGTCCTTTGCGTGCTGCTTGTAAGCCGTCAGCTTATCGATGCAACCCGGATAGTTCTTCAGATTAAACAACTCTTTACCTTCTACGAACAAACGGTCCGGCGCGTTGAAAACGTGCGACCGCTGTGCGCTAACCACATGACTTCCTACCACCAGGCACAGTGGAATAAGTATTCTTTTCATTACTCTTCGCTTTATTAAACAGTCTATGTTGATACTATGTCGCAAATATAGATATTAACGTATAAATCCTAAGTGGGTTGTTTACAAAAAGTGCCCCTAAGGGGGTGCTGATGCTTCATTTTGTCAACTCTTACCCCGGATATGGCTTCTTTTATGCGTAGCCGTTAAGCATTCCGTAGAAATAGAGCGGCTTCAGTGCGTAGACCTTCAACAGCCATGCTGCCCACTGCTCTTTCGATGTGTCGAGCAAGGTGAAGGGGAACGATGTTGCCGGCTTCTTGTCGTAGTCGAACTCACACAAAAGCACGTGCCCATAGTCCGTGACAATCGGGCAGGCGGCATATCCGTTGTATTTCTCCGTAGGTTCTTTGCCCTCCATGAGCGAGATGAGGTTCTTCGCCGCAATAGGCACCTGCATGCGTATGGCAGCCGAAGTCTTGCTGGTTGGTATGCCGGCAACGTCGCCCAAGGAGACGATGTTTGGATAGGTCTTGTGTATCAAAGTTGTTTTGTCAACCATCACCCATGCATCGGCAGCCAGCTTACCCTCGGTCCATCCCAGTCCGGCTTCGCGAACAAAGTCGGGAGCCGACATAGGCGGCGCAAAGTGGAAGAAATCGTAGTCTTCAATAAACGGCGTGACAACCTTCTTGTCTCCCACGGTCTCCACCTTCTCGAAATGTACCTGCTTTTTGTCGGTATCAACACCTTTCACACGCACATGAGTGTGGACGGGGATATTGCGCTCCTTGTAAATCTCCAATAAGCGGGGAGTGTAATAAGGAACGTCGTACAACTCTTTGGATGCCGTGAAGTATTCAAACGAAAGCTTCTCACGCGTGCCATGCCTACGGCTGTAGTCCTCTGTCAAGAGGCAAATCTTCTTTGGCGCGCCTCCGCATTTATGCTTGGTATAGGTGTCGGCATAGATGCCGCGTCCACCCGTTTCGGAAAATTTCTGAAGAGCTTTCCATGTCTTTTGCGCCCCCTCAAAGTCGTAGATACAGTGAGCATTTCCTTTCCCTAATGTCTCACGCGTAATTCCTTCAACCTTCTCCCAGTTCATTTGCAAGCCCGGAGTCAGGACCAAGAAGTCGTAGGCAATTGTTCCGCTCTTGCTTGTTGTTACTTGGTTCTTTATCGGGTCGAGGGCGGTGACAGAGTCTTTCACCCATTTGACGCCCTTGGGAATGCAACTTTCTTGTTTCTTCCATACCTCGTCGGGCGAATAAACGCCTGAGGCAATCAAGGTGAAGCCGGGTTGATAGAACTGTCGGTCGCTCGGGTCGATAAGCGTGATGTCCGGATTATCCAGCCAACGCATCAGACGGGCAGCCATACTGAGTCCGGCTGCTCCTCCGCCGATTACTACAATCTTCCCCTTTGCTTGGCTTGAAAAAGCGTGTGTTATCTGTGGTATGCCCACGGCGGCAGCAATAGCCGCGGCTGTCTTAAGAAAATGGCGGCGACTCACTCCCCGCCATTCCCATTCTTTCAATTGTTCTTCCATCTCGTGTCTATTCTTTGACCATTATTTATAGTCCTGCCAAGCTTTGATTTGGATATCCTTTATGTCCATCGAACAGAAGGCTCCGATAAATGCACTGGCAAGGCGTGCGTTGGTGATAAGCGGGATATTATGGTCGATAGCTGCACGGCGGATTTTGTAGCCATTGGTCAACTCGCGCTTGCTATGGTCTTTCGGGATGTTTACAACCAACTCGAAGATGTGGCGGCTAAACATATCCATTATATTAAGCTCTCCCTCCTCGTCGGGCCAGCATACCGGCGTGGCTTTGATGCCGTTGTCGTTTAAAAACTTGGCAGTGCCTGCCGTGCCGTAGATGGTGTATCCCTTGGCGTCCAACAATCGGCAAGAATCCAACAAGTCTACTTTGCTCTTGGCTGCCCCCGACGAAACCAATATGTTCTTTTTCGGGATGTTGTTGCCCACGGCAATCATGGCAGAGAGCAATGCCTCGTTGAAGTCGTCACCTATGCAACCAACCTCGCCGGTTGAGCTCATATCCACGCCCAATACGGGGTCGGCTTTGTGCAGACGGGCAAACGAGAACTGTGAAGCCTTCACTCCAATCCAGTCGATGTCGAAAGCGCTCTTGTCCGGCTTGGTGTAAGGAGCATCGAGCATGATGCGGGTGGCAGTTTCGATGAAGTTGCGTTTCAATACCTTTGATACAAACGGGAAACTGCGTGATGCACGAAGGTTACACTCAATAACCTTCACGTCGTTGTTCTTTGCCAGGAACTGGATATTAAACGGTCCGCTGATGTTTAGCTCTCCGGCAATCATCTTGCTCACCTTCTTTATGCGGCGTGCCGTTTCGAAATAGATTTTCTGAGCCGGGAACACCAATGTGGCGTCACCTGAGTGAACGCCGGCAAACTCTATATGCTCGGAGATGGCATATTCCACTATCTCACCATTCCTTGCCACTGCGTCGAACTCAATCTCCTTCGCGCCCTGCAAGAACTCGGATACAACCACCGGGTATTCCTTGGAAACCTTTGCTGCCAAGTTCAAGAACTCAATCATCTGCTCCTTGTTGTGGCAAACATTCATGGCTGCGCCCGAAAGCACGTACGACGGACGAATAAGTATCGGGAAGCCAACCCTCTCGATAAAGGCGTCAATTTCGTCCATGCTGGTCAGCTCTGCCCATGCCGGCTGGTCGATACCCAGCGTATCCAACATAGCGGAGAATTTATGACGGTTCTCGGCACGGTCGATAGACAGCGGAGAGGTACCCAGTATCGGCACGTTTTGGCGGTGGAGCTTCATCGCCAGGTTGTTTGGAATCTGTCCGCCCACGGAGACGATAACACCCTTTGGCAATTCCAGGTCAATCACATCGAGTACGCGTTCAAACGAAAGCTCGTCGAAGTAGAGGCGGTCGCACATATCGTAGTCGGTCGACACCGTCTCGGGGTTATAGTTAATCATGATTGACTTGTAACCCAGCTTACGTGCCGTCTGTGCAGCATTAACCGAACACCAGTCGAATTCCACGGAAGAACCAATACGATATGCACCCGAACCCAAAATCACAACGCTCTTGTCGTTTTTATAATAAGGAATGTCGTGCTCGCTGCCATCGTATGTCATGTATAGGTAGTTCGTCAACTCCGGATGTTCCGAAGCTACGGTGTTGATGCGCTTCACGCTCGGCAGGATTCCCATCTTCTTACGCAGGTTACGCACGCGGATATTCTCTTTCTCCATGTTGCCGGCAGGGTTCTCCACATAACGTGCAATCTGGAAATCTGAAAATCCCAGTCGCTTTGCTTCTCTCAAGACATCTTCGGGGAGGTCTTCAATCTTATTATATTGAGACAATACCTTGGTGTAGTCAACGATGTTCTTCAGACAGTTCAAGAACCACGGGGTAATTTTCGAGAGCTCATGGATACGCTCCACGCTATATCCCTCCTCTAATGCTTTGGCTATGGCGAAGATTCGTAAATCGGTTGGGTTGGCAAGTGCATCGTCCAAATTGTCGAACGTCAAGCCGTAGTTTCCTACGAAACCATGCATTCCCTGTCCAATCATGCGTAGACCCTTTTGCATGATTTCCTCAAAGCTCTTGCCTATCGACATGATTTCTCCGACGGATTTCATGCTCGAACCGATTTGGTGACTTACACCAACAAACTTGTTCAAGTCCCAACGCGGAATCTTTACAATCATATAATCCACTTCCGGTGCCTTATAGGCCGAATTTGGTGTGCCCATTTCTCCAATTTCGTCAAGACCGTAGTCCAACGCCAGCTTTGCGGCAACAAAAGCCAATGGGTAACCGCTTGCTTTGGATGCTAATGCCGAAGAACGACTCAAGCGGGCGTTTACTTCAATCACGCGGTAGTCGCATGTGTCGGAGTTGAAGGCGTACTGTATGTTACATTCACCTACGATACCCAAGTGGCGGATAATCTTTACAGACAAATCTTGCAATAGATGCAACTCCTCGTCTGTCAGCGAACAAGTCGGAGCAACCACTATACTCTCGCCGGTGTGTACACCCAGTGGGTCTACATTTTCCATGCTCACTACTGTGAAGCAGTGGTCGTTCTTGTCGCGGATTACTTCGAACTCAATTTCTTTCCATCCTTTAAGAGATTCCTCCACCAAAATCTGCGGAGAATAGGTGAAAGCGCTTTCTGCCAATGTATGAAGCTCGGCTTCGTCCTTACATATACCGCTACCCATACCCCCAAGGGCATAAGCCGAGCGAATCATTACCGGGAAGCCAATCTTGTTGGCTGCCTTGATGGCATCATCCATCGTTTCTACGGCTTGGCTTACCGGGGTCTTTATGTCAATCTCGTCCAGTTTCTTTACAAACAAGTCGCGGTCTTCTGTATACATGATGGCTTCCACAGAAGTACCCAATACCCGTACACCGTATTTGTCCAATACACCATTAGTATATAATTGTGTACCGCAGTTGAGCGCCGTTTGACCACCAAATGCCAGCAGAATACCGTCCGGCCGCTCTTTTTTGATGATTTCTTCTACGAAATACGGAGTTATAGGTAGGAAATAAACCTTGTCGGCTATTCCTTCAGATGTTTGTATGGTGGCAATGTTTGGGTTCAGCAGTACAGTGCTGATG
>CAVGKO010000109.1:0-5995 GCA_963629885.1 Anaerobutyricum sp. | reverse complement strand
GGTCATCGCCGGGGCAGTGCTCTTGGTGGTAGGTCTCCTGTGGTCGATGGTCTTCCCCATCAACAAGAACCTTTGGACAAGCTCCTTCGTATGCGTGGTGGGCGCTTATTCCGTATGGATGTTTGCTTTGTTCTTCTACGTTGTGGATGTGTTGGAATATCGTAAGTGGACATTCTTCTTCAAGGTCATCGGCGTCAACTCCATCACGATTTATCTGGCGCAGAAGTTTGTGAACTACGCCTTCACCTCCAATGCCTTGTTTGGCGGAGTGATAAGCTGGATGCCCGAAGCTGCCCAGCCGTTTGTGTCGGCAATAGGCTACATTGCTGTTTGCTGGGGTAGCTTGTATTTCCTCTATCGCCAAAAGATATTCCTTAAGGTATAAACCCTTCGGGGAAAATAATAGAAACAAAAAAGCCTGCCAAGAATCCATCTTAGCAGGCTTTTTAGTAGTGCGTCCGGGGATCGAACCCGGGTTTCCGCCGTGAGAGGGCGGCGTCCTAGGCCACTAGACGAATGCACCGTTTCGCGCCATTGGTGAGCTTCCTTATCTCCCTTTCGACGTGGCAAAGGTAAATATTATTTCTTTTACAACCACCATACGGGTGAGGGAAAATACAAATAAAATTTAATTGCTCTTACTGTTTATTTCATTTACCTTTGTCCACTGTCTGAGAAATAAGACACTATTGAACAAACAATACCAGTATTAAAACAACCAAATATCATGGAAAAACAAAAAGAAAAACTTTTCTCTGAATTTGCGCCTGTGACCACTGAGGAGTGGATGGCGAAGATTACGACGGACCTGAAAGGAGTCCCGTTTGAGAAAAAGCTTGTTTGGAAAACAGGCGAAGGATTCAATGTAAATCCGTTCTATCGTGCAGAAGACATCGAAGGTCTGAAAACAAAAGACTCTCTTCCCGGAGAGTTCCCGTATGTTCGCGGAACAAAGAAGGACAACGACTGGAAGGTGCGTCAAGACATCAATGTTGTATGTTTCAAGGAAGCAAACGAAAAAGCTCTCGATATCCTTAACAAGGGCATCACTTCGCTTGGTTTCACCATCAAAGGCGATGAGGTAAGTGCCGAAAATATCGCCGTGCTGTTGAAGGATATCTGTCCCGAGGCAGTGGAGCTCAACTTCACCACCTGCATTTGCAAGGCCGAGAAACTCATCGGCATCTTGGCAGACTATCTGAAAGGCAGCGGTGCCGACGTGGAGAAGTGCTTCGGGTCGGTTGCCTACGACCCCTTCAAGAAGCCGTTGGTTAAGGGCAAAGACGCGGGCGATTGGGTCAGCGTAGCTTCTTCCGTTCTCAAGGCAGGGAAGGCATTACCCGGTTTCAGAGTACTGGCAGTGGATGGTTGCTACTTCAACAATGCCGGGGCATATATCACCCAGGAGCTGGGTTATTCTCTTGCGTGGGGCAACGAGCTTATGGCAAAGCTTACCGACGCCGGTTTCACTGCCGACGAGGTGGCAAAGAATATAAAGTTCAACTTCGGTATCAGTTCCAATTACTTTATGGAGATAGCCAAGTTCCGCGCAGCCCGTTGGCTGTGGGCAGAGATTGTGGCTGCCTATAATCCCGAATGCAAATGTGCTTGCAAGATGAGGGCTCATGCGCAGACTTCGGATTGGAACATGACAATATACGACGCTCACGTCAACCTCTTGCGTTCGCAGACGGAAGCCATGTCGGCTGCCTTGGCAGGTGTGGATTCCATCACGGTGCGTCCGTTCGACAAGGCTTATCAAACGCCCGACGACTTCTCGGAGCGTATAGCACGCAACCAGCAGCTGTTGTTGAAGGAAGAGTGTCATATGGATAAGGTGGTTGACCCCTCAGCCGGTTCCTATTATGTGGAGGTGCTCACCAACTCGTTGGCAGACGTGGCATGGAAGCTGTTCCTTGAGGTTGAAGACAAGGGTGGCTTTGGAGCAGAGGTAGCCAGCGGTAATATCCAGGATGCCGTGAACGCTTCCGGCGTGGCTCGCAAGAAAGCAGTGGCTACCCGTAAGGAGGTTCTGCTTGGCACCAACCAGTTCCCCAACTTCACGGAGGTGGCTGAAGGAAAGATTAAGGAGCAGGCTCCGTGCTGCTGTGGCGGAGGTCCTTCTTGCACTCCCCCGACCATTACCCCGCTCGATTTCACGCGTGGCGCATCCGAGTTTGAGGCTCTTCGCCTGGCAACGGAGCGCAGTGGCAAGACTCCGAAGGTGTTTATGCTTACCATAGGCAACCTCTCGATGCGTATTGCCCGCTCGCAGTTCTCGTGCAACTTCTTCGCTTGTGCGGGATACAAGGTGATAGACAATTTGGGCTTCGATACGGTGGAGGCCGGCGTCGAGGCAGCGATGGAGGCAGGAGCCCAAGTCGTTGTGCTTTGCTCGAGTGATGACGAATATGCAGAATATGCTCCCAAGGCTTTCAAGGCATTGGCTGGGCGTGCCGAGTTCGTGGTAGCAGGTGCTCCCGCTTGCATGGAAGGCCTGAAGGCTCAGGGCATCGAACAATTTATCAATGTGAAGAGCAACGTGCTTGAGACATTGAAAGCTTTCAACGCAAAATTAGGAATCGCTTAAGGAGGAACAATCATGAGACCAAACTTTAGAAATATAGATATCAAGAATGCCGGCTTTGCGGCAATCAATGCCGGAGAGTGGGCTAAGGCCAATGGCATTGAAACAAATTGGAAGACACCCGAGCATATCGAGGTGAAACCCGTTTACACAAAAGAAGACCTCGAGGGCATGGAGCATCTGGGTTATGCTGCCGGTCTGCCCCCTTATCTGCGCGGTCCGTATAGCGGCATGTACGCCATGCGTCCCTGGACAATCCGCCAGTATGCCGGATTCTCCACAGCAGAAGAATCGAACGCGTTCTATCGCCGTAACCTGGCGTCGGGTCAGAAAGGTCTGTCAGTGGCTTTCGACCTCCCGACTCACCGCGGATATGATGCCGACAACGAACGTGTGGTTGGCGACGTGGGTAAGGCAGGTGTTTCCATCTGCTCGCTTGAGAACATGAAGGTGTTGTTCGACGGTATCCCTTTGAACAAGATGTCTGTCTCCATGACAATGAACGGAGCGGTGCTCCCCATCATGGCGTTCTATATCAACGCCGGCTTGGAGCAAGGCGCCAAGCTGGAAGAGATGGCAGGAACCATTCAGAACGACATCCTCAAGGAGTTCATGGTGCGCAACACCTATATCTATCCCCCCGAGTTCTCGATGAAGATTATTGCCGACATCTTTGAGTATACCTCGCAGAAGATGCCTAAGTTCAACTCCATCTCCATCTCTGGCTATCATATGCAGGAAGCCGGTGCAACGGCAGACATCGAGATGGCGTATACCTTGTGCGACGGTATGGAATATCTCCGTGCGGGAGTGAATGCCGGCATTGATGTGGATGCTTTTGCTCCGCGTCTGTCGTTCTTCTGGGCCATCGGCGTGAACCATTTCATGGAGATAGCCAAGATGCGTGCCGCACGTATGCTGTGGGCAAAGATTGTAAAGAGCTTCGGAGCAAAGAACCCCAAGTCGTTGGCTTTGCGTACACACTGCCAGACTTCCGGATGGTCGCTGACGGAGCAAGACCCGTTCAACAACGTGGGCCGCACATGTATCGAGGCTATGGCTGCTGCCCTGGGGCATACCCAGTCGCTCCACACCAACGCCCTCGACGAGGCCATCGCCTTGCCGACGGACTTCTCCGCACGTATTGCCCGTAACACGCAGATATATATCCAAGAGGAGACCAAGATATGTAAGGAGATTGACCCATGGGCAGGTTCCTACTATGTTGAGTCGCTCACCAACGAGCTTGTGCACAGAGGATGGGAACTGATTCAGGAGGTTGAGAAGATGGGTGGCATGGCTAAGGCCATCGAGACCGGTCTCCCCAAGATGCGTATCGAAGAGGCTGCAGCACGTACGCAGGCTCGTATCGACTCGGGTGTGCAGACCATCGTGGGCACCAATAAGTATCGCCTCGAGAAGGAAGACCCGATTGATATCCTCGAGATTGACAACACCGCAGTGCGCAACGAGCAGATAGCAAACCTTAAGGCTTTGCGTGCTAACCGCGACGAGGCTGCCGTGCAGAAGGCGTTGGCAGATATCACCGAATGTGTGAAAACAAAGAAGGGCAACTTGCTGGAGTTGGCAGTGAAGGCTGCCGGCCTCAGGGCGTCGCTGGGAGAAATCTCGGATGCTTGCGAAGTTGTTGTAGGACGTTATAAAGCAATTATCAGAACTATTTCAGGCGTGTATTCATCAGAAACGAAAAAGGATGCAGACTTCCTGAAGGCATGTGCCCTCACCGAGAAGTTTGCCAAGAAGGAAGGTCGTCAGCCGCGTATCATGATTGCCAAGATGGGTCAGGACGGGCACGACCGTGGTGCCAAGGTTGTTGCTACGGGTTATGCCGACTGCGGCTTCGACGTCGACATGGGCCCGTTGTTCCAGACTCCGGCAGAGGCTGCCCGCCAGGCAGTGGAGAACGACGTACATATCATGGGTGTATCCTCTTTGGCTGCCGGCCACAAGACCTTGATACCTCAGGTTATCGACGAGCTTAAGAAGCTTGGACGCGAAGACATCATCGTTATTGCCGGTGGTGTAATCCCCGCGCAAGACTACGACTTCCTCTATAAGGCAGGCGTAGCAGCTATCTTTGGTCCGGGTACCTCCGTGGCAAAGTCCGCTGTTCAGATGCTGAACATCTTGATGGGAGAAGAAGAATAGACGCTCCCACGCCCATAAACAATAAGAGTGCTTTCCCCCCATAAGAGCCCATAGCTCCGAGGGGGAAAGCACTTTTTTTTGTTTGCCTTTCACGCCATCAATACCCTCTTAGGATAGTGTGATTTCCCAATGTCCATTCTTGTTGGCACCTACCCAGTGTATGAAGCCTCCCTCTTGCAGCCAAGTGAGGTCACGTTGTATGGTCTTTCGGCTTAGTCCCAAACGCTCTGCCAAGAACTTTGTGTTTATTGCGACATTTATTGCGACATTTGTGTTGTCTGCAGTAAATCCTTCACCTATTATCTTTAGTATATCTTTTTGCCTTTCAGTTAGCTGGTCGTTGGTTTTTGCGACATTTATTGCGACATCCATCTCGTCGGATTTGTCTGTCTTAGGCTTTGCTTCTCCTTGGTGCTGTCTGAGTGTCTCGAGTATTTCCGTAAGCATGAAGTCGATGAATGCGCCCGAGTCTGCTGCTTGTGTGCTGGCAGCGATGGCATCGTAATAGGCTTGTTGCTTGGCGTAGACCATGTTTTCTATAGGCAGATGTTCGAAGAGCGGATGTAGCTTGCCGAGGATGAGTGATTGCCACAAGCGTCCCATGCGTCCGTTTCCGTCGGCAAAGGGATGGATGAACTCAAATTCGTAATGGAACACGCACGACCGTATCAACAGATGGTCTTTGCTCTGCCGTAGCCATGCAAACAGGTCGTGCATCAAGAATGGTACTCTCTCTGCAGGCGGCGCCATGTGTACGAGTCCGTGTTCGGAGAATACTCCTACACCTCCGTGACGATACGTGCCTGGATGGTCGATGATTGCCTCCATCATCTGTGCATGGGCTCGTAGCAGGTCTTCCTCTTGGAATGCGTCGAGATGAGGATACATCTCGTAGGTCTTTATGGCATTCTTTACCTCTTGAATCTCCCGGATTGGTGCCACAATGGTTTTGCCATTAAGAATGTCGCGCACTTCATCTTCGGTCAGTGTGTTTCCTTCTATGGCAAGTGAACTGTGGATGGTACGTATCCTGTTGGCTTTGCGCAGATGCAGAGCGTCGACCTGTTCCAGTCTTATAGCATAACGCTCTATTAGGGCTGATATATCTGCAATCATGTTGATTGCCTCTGCACTTATCGTATATGGGGGTGTGTACATTGTTGTTTTTAATTCCTCATTTCTCAATCAACAAATTACGGAAAATTTTAGCGCACTGGCAAAAATATTTGTGCCTGCGAC
>CAVGKO010000108.1:0-6000 GCA_963629885.1 Anaerobutyricum sp. | reverse complement strand
GCCATTTAGAGGATGGTAAAACCTTTTTTAATGTAAGGTGAATATGTTTTTTACCTTTTTTGTGTAAATATTAAGCTAAAACGAACGTTATTTGTTCGGTTAAAAAGAGGGAGATTCGAAGATGAGGAAATCTACTATTTGGATGCTTGCTGTCGTGATGGCTTTTGCCTTCAGCGGCTTACTTTTTTTGCAGGTGAAATACGTGAGTATCATTCTCAAAAAGAGTAGCGAGCAATTCAATGAGACAGTGAAGAGGAGCCTGCATCAAGTTTCAAAAAATCTGGAATTGGACGAGACTCGCGAATATTTGGAAGAAGACCTTAAGCGAGAGGACAACAATTATCTGCGCAACAGCCAAAATCCGGAAGAGATTACGCAGGCAATCAGTCAGCAAAAGTTTAATATAAAGGACGTCAACGGTAATGTTATGCAAATAGAGCATCTGCATAGCTTCAGCCAAAGATTCCGTCCGCTCTCTTCGTTGGATAAGAAACAGACCTCCAACAATATTGTAGGGACATCACACGACTTGCAGCAATCGCTGAAGTATCGTTTGAAATATCAAAGCGACTTGATGCAGCTTGTCCTCCTTAGTTTGTTGAACACTCCCAATCAGAAACCGATTCAAGAACGCATTGACTTCAAGAAACTGAACAATTATCTGAAATCGGAATTTGTGAACAACGGACTGAACCTGCCGTTCATATTTTTTGTCATCAACAAGGATGGCAAAACGGTTTATCAGAGTGGCGAAATCAAGAAGGAGCCTTTGGCTTCGGATATAATTACGTATGTATTGTTTCCCAACGACCCCCCCTCGAAACAAAACTACCTGAAAGTATATTTCCCTACCAAGGGCGACTATATCTCAAGCTCTGTGACATTCATTGTGCCGTCGGTCATCTTTTCGCTGATACTTCTAATCACGTTTATCTTCACAATCTTCGTCATCTTCCGCCAAAAGAAATTGTCGGAGATGAAGAACGATTTCATAAACAATATGACACATGAGTTGAAGACGCCGGTATCCACCATCTCTTTGGCAGCGCAGATGCTGAAAGACTCGGATATAACCAAGAGCCCGGATGTGTTCAAACACATATCAGGCGTTATCAACGACGAGACGAAGCGATTGGGTTTCTTGGTGGAGAAGGTGCTTCAGATGTCGTTGTTTGAACGGCAGAAGGCAGCTCTCAAACTGAAGGAAGTGGATGCAAACGACTTGGTGATAAGTGTGGCTAATACCTTTGCATTGAAGGTTGAGAAATATGGTGGAACACTTGATGTTGACTTGCAGGCAACCGACTCTACCATCTATGTGGACGAGATGCATATCACCAATGTGTTGTTCAATCTGATGGACAATGCCGTGAAATACCGTCAGACAGAAGAACCGTTAACTCTCATGGTGAGGACTTGGAACGACAACAATGGCAAGTTGCTCCTCTCGGTGGAAGACAATGGTATAGGAATCAAGAAAGAATACCTCAAGAAGGTGTTCGACCGTTTCTTCCGTGTGCCGACGGGAAATGTGCACGACGTAAAGGGCTTCGGATTGGGGCTTGCCTACGTTCATAAGATTATTGAAGACCATAAAGGCACGATTCGTGCTGAAGCGGGAACAAACAATATAGGGACAAAATTTATTATTACTTTACCTCTTATAAAAAGTTAGTTATGGAAGAAAAACTGAGAATCTTCTTTTGCGAAGACGACGAGAACTTGGGTATGTTACTGAGAGAGTACCTACAGGCCAAGGGTTATGTAACTGACCTATTCTCCGACGGAGAAGCCGGTTACAAAGGTTTTACCAAAGGTAGTTATGACCTTTGCGTATTGGATGTGATGATGCCGAAGAAAGACGGCTTCACTCTTGCGCAAGAAATACGCTCCCTTAACCCGGACATTCCAATCATCTTCCTTACGGCTAAGACCATGAAGGAAGACATCTTGGAAGGGTTTAAGATTGGCGCCGACGATTATCTGACAAAGCCGTTCAGCATGGAAGAGCTGTTGCTCCGTATCGAGGCAATCTTGCGCCGTGTGAAAGGCAAAAAGATGAAGGAAATTCCGTTCTACAGACTCGGCAAATTCTTGTTCGACACACAGAAGCAAACATTGGCAATTGGCGAGAAGGTGACGAAGCTTACCACAAAGGAATGCGAACTTTTGAGCCTCTTGTGTGCCCATGCCAACGAAATTCTGGAACGCAACTATGCACTGAAAACCATTTGGGTGGACGACAATTATTTCAATGCCCGCAGTATGGATGTGTATATCACCAAGCTTCGTAAACTGCTCAAGGATGACCCGGATATCGAGATTATCAACATCCACGGCAAGGGCTACAAGTTGATTACTCCGTTCGGAGACGACCATGCCCGCGAAGAAGGCATCCAGGTCCTCTAAGGGACGGCTCTAAAACAAAAGATAACGGGAGGCAAACATTGTTGGGTGTTTGCCTCCCGTTTTTTCAAAAGAGTCGACTCTTTTTGGGAAAAGAGCCGATTGTTTTGGTTCAAACAGTCGGCTCTCTTCCTCAAGCAACAACTTTTTTAGAACCCGAAATACTGCTTGGCGTTTCGGTAGCTGATGTCTTCAACCATATTCCCGATGAAGGGCAATTCGGAGGCGGGCAGTTCGCCGTTTTCTATTTCTTTTCCCAGCATGGCGCAGAGGATACGGCGGAAATATTCGTGGCGTGGGTACGAAAGGAAGCTGCGCGAGTCGGTCAGCATCCCCACGAAACGGCTCAAGAGTCCGAGGTCGGAGAGCATATTCATCTGTGCCTCCATCCCGTGTATCTGGTCGAGGAACCACCATCCGGAGCCATATTGCATCTTGCCGGGCAGCGAACCGTCGTTGAAGCTGTAGGCAGTGGCCATCATGACGGCACTGTCTTTTGGATTTAGGTTATAGAAGATGGACTTCGCCAGAGAGCCGTTTTCCTCCAAGCGGCTAAGGAAACGAATCATCGGGGTGGCAATAGGTGCGTCGTCGATGGCATCGAAGCCCGTGTCGGGACCAATGAGTTTAAACATACGGGCATTGTTGTTGCGCGTAGGGCCGACGTGGAACTGCTGCACCCAACCAGATTGGGCATCCATCACAGCCATCTCATAGAGGAAGGCAGAGCGGAACTTATCGATTTCCTCCGGGGTTAGAGCCTTGTTCATCCGTGCCTTCATAAAGATTGATTCTATCTCGGCATCCGTGTAGGGGGAGGCATAGAATGTAGTCATCCCATGGTCCGACACACGGCAGCCCTCGGCGGCGAAATAGTCGTGGCGCTTTTGCAGGGCGTCAAGCAAATCTTTAAATGAAAGGATGGTGACGTTGGAGGCAGCCTCCAGGCGGCTCAGATAGTTGTTATAGTCTGCCGTCTCGATAGCCATGGCCTTGTCGGGTCGCCATGTTGGGAGCACCCGTGTCTTCAGCGGTGTGTTGCGGATAGCCCGGTGATGCTCCAGCGAGTCTGCCGGGTCGTCGGTGGTACACACAACATCCACATTCATTCGTTCCATTATGGCTTGTGCACGAAACTCGGGTGTCTGTAGCTTGGCAGTACATTCGTCGTATATTTCACGTGCCGAGTCGGGGTTCAATACCTTGTTGATGCCAAACACACGCGAAAGCTCAAGGTGTGTCCAATGGTAAAGCGGGTTGCGCATGGCATGCTGCAGGGTGTCGGCCCACTTCAGCAGTTTCTCGAAGGGAGGCTTGTTGCCGGTGATATATTCCTCTGCCACGCCGTTGGCACGCATGGCACGCCATTTATAGTGGTCTCCGCCCAACCAAATCTCCGTGAGGTCGGCAAACTGGTGGTTCTCGGCTATCTCTTGTGGGTTAAGATGACAATGATAGTCGATGATTGGCATCTTCTCGGCATGCTCGTGATACAACATCCGGGCGGTCTCTGTCTGTAGCAGAAACTCTGAATCAAGAAACGGTTTCATGGCTTAGCGATATTTTTTGATGATTTCCAATGCTTGGGCGCAAAGACGGGTGATGGCAGCCCAGTCTTTGGCGGCAATAGCCTCTTTGGGGAACAACTTGGAGCCCATGCCTACGCAGGTCACGCCGGCTTTGAACCATGCCGAGAGGTTCTCTTCGGTTGGTTCCACTGCCCCTGTTGCCATAAGCAATGACCATGGCATCGGTGCTTTCATGTTTTTCACAAACGACGGTCCGCCAACATTCCCGGCGGGGAACACCTTACACAGGTCGCATCCTGCCTCTTGGGCAAATCCTATTTCGGATACAGAGCCACACCCCGGTGTGTAGGGCACCAAGCGGCGGTTGCACACCTTGGCTATCTCCGGATTAAATAAAGGACCTACCACAAAGTTTGCCCCCATCTGAAGGAAGAGAGCTGCCGTGGCTGGGTCTACAACCGACCCCACACCCAGAATCATCTCCGGGCATTCCTTGGCTGCGTATTTTGCAAGGGAGGCAAACACCTCGTGGGCAAAATCGCCTCGGTTTGTAAATTCGAAGGCGCGGACACCTCCGTCGTAGCATGCGTGGAGCACCTTTTGTGCCGTCTCCACGTCTTTATTGTAGTATACCGGCACCATACCGGTAGAGATGATTGCATTCAATACTTGAATCTTGCTGAATCTTGCCATTGGATAGTTGTTTTTAGTGGTATTGTTATCTTGATACGCGTCCCGAGCCGTCGCCTTCCATCAGCTTCTCCACCTCGGCGGCAGTAACCTGATTGAAATCTCCGTAGACGGTATGTTTCAGGCATGAAGCTGCCACGGCAAAGTCGAGTGCCTTTTGGTCGTTGGGATAAGTGAGCAGGCCATAGATGAGTCCGCCCATGAAAGAATCGCCGCCGCCCACACGGTCCACGATATGTGTGATGTCGTAGCGGCGCGACTGGTAGAGCTTGCCGTCGGCATACAAGACGCCGCCCCACGTATTGTGGTTGGCATTGATGGAGCCACGCAAGGTTATGATTACCTTCTTAGCCCGCGGAAACTTGGCCATGAGCTGTGTGCATACCGATTCGAACTCGGCTGCATTTATCTCGCCTGCCGTTTGTGCCACGTCGAAACCTTCCGGCTTGATGCCAAACACCTTCTCGGCATCTTCTTCATTCCCCAGGATGATATCGCAGCCTTCAACCAGCTGAGGCATCACTTCGGAAGCCTTCTTGCCGTATTTCCACAGGTTCTTGCGGTAGTTGAGGTCGCACGACACGGTTACGCCCAGCTTGTTTGCTGCCCTGATGGCATCCAAACAAACCTCGGCTGCCCCCTCGGATATTGCCGGCGTGATGCCTGTCCAATGAAACCAAGAAGCACCCTTTAGCACCTTCTCCCAATCAATCATACCCCGCTCTATCTCGGCAATGGATGAATGGGCACGGTCGTAGATAACCTTGCTGGCACGTGCCACTGCTCCCGTCTCCAAGAAATATATCCCCAAGCGGTTACCCCCGTAGACAATGTTCGACGTGCCCACCCCGTATTTGCGCAAATCCATCACACAAGCACGTGCAATGTCGTTTTCCGGCAGGCGGGTGACAAACTCTGTTGCGACACCGTAGTTGGCGAGCGACACGGCGACATTGGCCTCGCCGCCCCCAAAGGTGGCATTCAGTTGATTGCTTTGGCTGAAACGGAGATAGCCGGGCGTAGCAAGCCGCAGCATTATCTCTCCAAAGGTGATTACTTTCTTATCCATGGTATTTGTGTTTTTATTCCAACGCAAAAGTAACGTATTATATCAAATATCGTACCCGGGGGGCAAAGCCCGGAAGGATGGGGATAAAAACGAAAGGGCCGGCCCTTTTGCCCAAAAGTACCGGTACTTTTCCTCAAAACTATCGGTACTCCGGTTTTTCGGAGGTTTATACCTTTTGCCCGAAAGGTATAAACCTTTTCGTCGAAAGGTTTATACCTTCCGATAATGGGCATCAATAATCAGCTTTTGGTTTATTCGAATAAATGACCCGTTTTATACGATTAAATTGACGATTTTATTCGTATA